>CAZAYE010000595.1:0-3314 GCA_964489255.1 uncultured Enterobacteriaceae bacterium | reverse complement strand
CCAGCTATTTTTAAAGTCATTGCCGGCAAGAAGGTGTGGCACCAAACCTTAAGTGGCGACGTCTCAAAGTTGGATGGAGTGATAGAAGATTTAGATGAGGATGGCACGCCGGAGCTGATCTTGCCAATTTGGTTAACGAACTACCGAGGAACACGACCTTTGGCTAGATGGACCGCGGTCTACAAGTGGAATGGAAAGAAGTACGAAGATACGAGCGGACAGTTTCGAGAATTTTATCAGAAAAGAATCCTGCCCGATTTGGACGCGCACATTCGCAAACTGAGTGAACCGCTGCCGCCAGATGCAACTGACGTGGTGCGGGAAGAGGAATTAGCTGTTGCCTGGATGGAACGCGACAAGATCGCACGGGTGACGGGAGAAGATCCTCTGGCGGGTGTCGAACGGGCACGAGCGTGGGTCAAAAGTTCCAACCCAGAAATACGCCGCAATGCAGTCAGCGTCTTTGAGGATCTTGGAGATGAGAATTTCACAGCTGATCTCCAAGTATTGGCTGCTGACCTGGATCCCACCGTTGCCAGGGCAGCCCAGATCCGTCTAGAGCTTTTGAAGAAGAAGCGACCGTGAGGGGTGGGAGGAAAGAGGTCAGTCGGACAGCGAGAGCGGTGTGCGGAGACTGAAAGGTATGCGCAGGCATCTGGCGGCGTTGACCGGCTCTCTGTTAGTCTCCGTCGCCATCCTATTTCCCCCTCTACCCCTAGGCGCGGATGAGTGTCCCACTCAAGATCAGCAAGATCAGGTGGTACTTCAGGGATTCAATCCCGCGGTGGGGGTCATTAAACTGCGTCAGGCTCCTAGCCAAACTCCTACTCCAGAGGAAATTGTCAACCATCCCGGTACGGACATCCGCTCGGCTCACTGGAGCGTACACGCCAAGCCGACCGTGGTGGAGCTGGGTTTTGACCAGCAGGCGATATCAGATTTCATCGGCCCACGGTGGCTTGATTCCCAGGGTACCATCAAAGATGATCGCCCGATGGATTTTCAATGGGTACAGGTCGATAAGGAGGAAGGATACCTGCTGCTGGTGCTCGTTCCGGGATGGCGGCGCAATTCTTCTGATGCTCTCCATATCTACAAATCTTGCACGGATGTAATGAAGAGGCTCTGGAACGTCACAAAGAGAGGAACCCTGAACGCTGAACCTGAAGGAGGCGCAATAACCATCATAAGCTCACTGCAATACGGTGTGGAGTTCAATATCAAAGTGCTCTTGGCCGTGACTTGCCATATCTGACAGTCCCTATTGAGTTTTACACCTCCTATCATTGCCTTGACCCCCTCTGCCTCCAGCGGTAGAGTCGCGGAAAGCGTAGACCAAGGGAGGAAAATATGGGCCTAAACAAAATTCTTTCTGCTGATTCACACGTCGTCGAGCCTGCCGATGTATGGACCTCGCGCATTGACGGACATTACCGTGACCGTGCCCCACATGTTGTGAAAGAAGCGAACGGTCTCAAAGGTGACTTCTTCGTGTGTGAGGGGCTCCAGCCGTTCGCGGTCTCTGCATTCGCAGTGGCTGGGGTTGATCCCAAGGATTATTCGACCGAAATGATCAAAGGCTACCCTGGCGTACGGCCCGGATCCTGGGATCCAGGACAGCGCGTCGAAGATCAAGAAATCGACGGGGTCCAGGGCGAGGTATTATACACTAGCCTCGGCATGTTGTTGTACGGGATCGAAGATGGCGGGCTGCGCGCGGCCAGCTTTCGTGCTTATAACGACTGGTTAGCAGAATTTTGCAGCTACGACCCGCGCCGCTTCGCCGGGATTGCGTTGATCCCGATGGATGAGGTTCAGGAGGCCGTCAGCGAGGTCCGACGCTGTGCTAAAATGGGGCTCAAGGGCGGTTTGATTTGGGGTATTCCGCCGGAGGACCGAACCTATGACAATCCGGTCTGGGATCCCCTGTGGGCCGCTGCCCAGGACGTGGGAATGCCGCTCTCTCTCCACATCCTCACCGGCCGCAGGGGCAGTGGCATCGGTGCTAGTGTCATGAAGAGTTACCCGTCCCTGCCTCACGCCATCGAGCGCTCTCTGAGTGACTTGATTTTTGGCGGCGTGCTCGAGCGTTTTCCGCGTTTGCACATTGTCTCGGCAGAGAATGACATCGGCTGGATCGGTCACTACCTCCAGCGCATGGATCACGCCTACGAGAAGTATCGTTATTTGGAAAAGACTACAGTGATTCCCGAACCGCCGAGCTTCTATTTTAGGCGGCAAGTACATGCGACTTTTCAAGATGACCGCATTGGCGTACTAACTCGCGAATACGCTGGAGTTGATAACCTCATGTGGGCATCAGACTTCCCCCACTCTGACTCTACCTGGCCGCGCTCAAAGGAAGTCATTGCCCGCGACTTTGCCGGGGTCTCCGAAAACGAGACCCAAAAGATCATCGCCGACAACTGCGCGGCGTTGTACGGGATCGGGTAACAGTTGACTGGCGGGGTACGGTAGTGCCGTGCCCCTGAATGTTATTAGTTTAAATATTGAAACAAAGCCTTACCGCCATTGAGAATAGAGGCTCCCCGCCATGCAAGGGCAGACAGATCTCACTGGCTTGATCAAGATTCTCCGCCAGCAATTTCCCTTTCTTGCTGAGCGATACCAGGTGACGTCGTTAAGCGTGTTCGGTTCATATGTCCGCCACGAACAGCGCCCAGACAGCGACATTGACATCCTGGTCACATTTCATGAACCGCCAAGCCTGTTGAAATTCATTGAGTTAGAGAACTACCTGACCGATGTGTTGGGCATCAAGGTTGACCTCGTCATGAAAGAAGCGCTGAAACCTAAGATAGGTGAGCGCATTCTGCATGAGGCTGTCCCCGTATGACCTCGGAGCGCACCCACGTCGACTATCTTGAAGATATTCTCGACGCCAAAAGAATAACTCAAAAAAGCAACATTTCCCTCAACCTTCCCTACAACCTTTCCTCCATGCTCTATCCTCTCTTGCGCCCGTTCTTCTTTGCCCTCGATCCAGAACAAGCTCACCATCTCGCTCTTCGGGGACTTCAATTGTTACAAGCGTCCCTGGTGACGCCTGTCCCACCGCCGAGCGACTTCCGCTTAAGCCAAGAGTTGTGGGGTTTACGGTTCCCCAATCCAGTCGGGCTCGCCGCGGGCTACGACAAAAATGCCCAAGTGCCTCTCGCCTGGTCCGCTCTCGGATTCGGTTTCGCTGAGCTCGGCACGATGACAGCTAAAGCGCAGGCAGGGAATGCGAAACCTCGCATTTTTCGCCTTGAAAAGGATGAAGCGCTCATCAATCGGTTGGGATTCAATAATGA
>CAZAYE010000594.1:0-3319 GCA_964489255.1 uncultured Enterobacteriaceae bacterium | reverse complement strand
CACTGATCCTGCCGGTGACCAACGGCTGCTCGTGGAACGCCTGCACGTTCTGCGATTAGTTATCCCTAAGTGAGCCCCTAGAAATCACCGAAAAACTCTAGTTCCTTGCGGTTTGGAGGTTAATTCTCGACCCCATGGCCTGTTGGCTTGCTCTCCCCCCCTGCAGGAGTTACCCCAGAGAAGTACACGTTTTCCCAAACCGCATAAGCACAAAGTCATAGCGTAGGAATCATGTCGCTCAGGTCGCATCAGGGCCGGCCAGGAGCGACAGGCCTCATGGGCAGTTTCGCCTGACAGTGGTGACGACAGCGGTTGTCCTCTCGCTGACCATCTGATCCGGCTTGCGCACAATTAGTGCAGCCTACGTAAATGCGAATTGCTTTGTGCAGACCTGGGCAGAAATCTTGGGTCAACGCCGCTCTGCTGGGTGGTAGTAACTGCATTGAGTTGAGTTGCGGCGCCAGGGGCGTCCTCATCATTCTGGTTGAGTCACTAACCAGAGTTCACGTTATGCCCACTCCACTCAACCTCTTCGATGTCATTAAATACACCGACTCATCACACTTCGCCGTTCAGAGGGCGTGGTGTTTTCATGGCTTTCGAGAGGGTGCTCTACAAAAGCTATCGTCCCCCGTTCAAGGTTTGGTGGAGTGATCCATGCCAACAGTCCTTGAGTCGTCCCACCAAGAGTTCAGATCCTTCGTGGTCGATGCGACTGGCATACAGCATGTCCTGCCAGTCATCGTGACCGAGCATGGAGTTCTGGATCAGTTCGCTCGATACATGCATTTGAATCGCCGAAAGAGCCGTTCTTGGCAGGAGTCTTCGGTTTTTGCAGTGCGGCTGCTGTTGGAGTTCATGGAGGCCAATCATGGTTTCTATGATGAGCCGCGCGCGCTGTTCACTGCGTTTTCAGATGCATTGTTCTCGGGTACTGTCTCGAACATCGGCGATCCCTCTGGTCTGTGGTGGAAGCCCAGACAGCCGGATTATGCTGGCAAGCTGATCGGCCACATCACGAAGTTCACCGATTGGCTGGCGGTCGCCAATGAGGACGTCAAGCTGCAACTTAATCCTTGGCGGCAAGCGACTCGGCATGAAGAGCGGCTGAATTGGGCTGCCTACTCGCACCGCAGAGACAACGCGTTCCTATCACATCTTTGGTGTTCTAAGCCGCAGACGAGCCAGTCCAGAGTAGTGCACTCAAAGTCGCTGCCTATGGAGCGGCAAACGCCCGCCAAGGCATTTCCAGAGGAATACCTTGATCTGTTGGTATCCGAGGGTTTCCGTAGGCGGGCGCGAGACTCGCGCGGGCAGTCAGATCTTCGCAATGTACTGATTACCCTCCTCATGCACTATGGTGGGTTGAGGCTGTCCGAAGCACTGTCGCTGTGGAGTGATGACGTTAGCGTAGAGACGGGGGAAGTCATCGTCCGTGTGCATCATCCTGAATACGGGTTGGCACCTGGCGGCAAAACCAACCGCGCCGCCTACTTGCAAAATAAATACGGTCTTCAGTCTCGGAATCAATTAGTAAAAGCTACCGATCCGCTGTTTCTCGGCTGGAAGAATTGTCTGATTACTGACCCTCACCGCCGATGTTTCGAGGTCTTCTTTTACCCCCATCAGTCCGGGCAGGTTTTTGCCAGCATGTGGCGTGACTACCACCTGAGAGGGCAGCGCGTTAATCCGAAGGCTGGTGACGAACATCCTTATGCGTTCACCAACAGAGATGGCCAACCATACTCTCATCGCATGTTTCGCAGGGCTCATAGTCGGGCTATTGAACGCATCGGGCTAGTTCTCGGGAAGACCGAGGGTACGACCCCGCATGGCCATCGTCATGCCTATGGGCAGCGCCTAGCTCGGGATGGTGCCGATCCTCTGTTGATCAAGAACGCTATGCACCATTCATCGATCACGTCAAGCCAGATTTATACGCAACCCACAACGATGCGAATGCGCCAGAGTCTCCTTGCCATTGAGTCGCGGCTGCGACTGCTGCACACAGACGAAGCCTCAGGCCCGTATGAGAAGGACTGACTGATGTCCGCAAAGAAGAACTTTTATACATATGCAGAGGCTAAGGCCGCAGTTCAGGCGCTGAAAATCGAGAGTCAGCCTGAGTATACGAAGCGCTACCGCGAAGATCAGAGGCTTCCGTCCAGCCCTAGGCGGGTATATGCCGACACCGGTTGGGCGGATTGGTACTGCTTCCTCGGCAATACAAAGTTTTCTAAGTACACCTACGCCGAGGCGCAGGCCGCGGCTCAAACGTTAGGCGTCAAGTGCGCGACTGATTACAAACGGCGCCACTCGGAAGACCCGAGGCTGCCGGGCTGTCCCCGTCGGTACTATGCAGCCGCTGGCTGGACGGGCTGGTACGGCTTCCTGGGAAAGGCAATGTCTCCCTGGTATACCTACGCCGAGGCCCAGGCTGCAGCACAGGCGCTGGGCATCAAGAACCCGCATGACTACAAAAAACGCTATCGTGAAGACGTTAGGCTGCCGTCCAAACCCTATCGGATCTATGTTCACACCGGCTGGGCGGGCTGGCACGACTTCCTTGGCACCGAAAAGTCTCCTTGGCACACCTACGCCGAGGCTCAGGCTGTAGTCCAGGCGCTGGGCATCAAGAGCTTGCATGACTACAAAAAACGTCACTCTGAAGACCCTAGGTTGCCGGCTACTCCCAATGGGGTATATGCCGCTTCAGGCTGGAAGAGCTGGTACGCCTTCCTAGGCAATGAGAAGCTCAGTGATGTGATAGTTGCCTACCCAGTCATGTGGGCCGATGTTGAGCAGTGGCTGGAGACTCAAACGGGAATCCCCGGAAAGAGGTCAGGGGTCAAGGCTTTTTTGGCCGGTTTCTATCAAGCTCAGAATTTGCCCGACGATTCCAAATATCTGTTATTTCGAGCCAATTCGTTCAACGCCGTGGCTTACCAGCAATTCATCGAGGCCAAGCCCGAGTCCCTGAAAAGGCCCTATCATCGCGCCGTCATGATGTTTTTCGGCTGGCTGCTGGATAAGTACTGCACTGATGCTGACGCCGATGAGCGCATTGTTCTTCCCGAGTACCGCAATCCCTTCGAGACGGTGCTTGCCGGCTTTGCCGATAGCTTGCAAGTCTATCGGCCAAGCCAGTCCACTAAGCCGCCCCTTGGCTACGAATACATTCTCCGGGCGCGTAACTTCCTCGTGCCGAACGGCGAGCAGGTCTTGCAGACCCAGCCCAGCCTCAAGGACTTGCCCCATCTGCAAGCGTTTTTCGGTAGCGACTGGATTTACGTTGACGAGTCCGTAATCGACCGCAACG
>CAZAYE010000593.1:0-3331 GCA_964489255.1 uncultured Enterobacteriaceae bacterium | reverse complement strand
AACCAGAAATCCCAGTCCTCTAGTCCTCCGCGAACGGCTTCGTCATACCCCCCTATTGCCTGGTGCACAGCTTTCCGAATCATACTGGAAGGGGCAACCAAATTCGCTTCCAGGAAGGCGCTGCCGTCATGAAATCCCTTTGGCCACATATACTCTTGGGCGCCAAAGCCCACGGAGTAGCCTTTCCCGAACGCTAACTCAGGATAAGACTCCAGAAACCAGTACCATTTCTCTATGGCCGTGGGTTCTAGCAAGTCATCACTGTCAAGCTGGACAACATAAGGAGTCCGGGCAGCGTGAAAACCAGTATTGCGCGCCGCACTCAGTCCCTTGTTCACCTCATGATTAATGACCCGAATGCGCGGATCACTCTGCCGGTAGCTGCCCAGGATTGCGAGTGACTCTGGATCTGTCGATCCATCATTAATGATCAGCCACTCCCATTGCTGCAAGGACTGCTCCAGTACCGATTGGGCAGTTTCATAAAAGACAGAGCCAGCATTATAGAAAGGCGTAATGATTGTTACACAGGGTGGTGCTGAAGGGTCGGCTGGTACATACCCAAAGCGAGGCCGCTGCGGAGAGACTGGGGTATTCGTGTAATCAGGGTTGGTCGGATCAATCATCAGCTGATCTCCTCATGACGAAGTTTTTCACCATCTGCCTTAATGGCAGAGGAATCCACTAGTGACGCAATTGTTCGATCACGCCTTGCAGCTGTTCGATCGTGCCTTGCAGTTGCCCAGCCTTCACCTGCCAGTTTTCTACCTGCCCTGCTAACCATGCCTTGCCTTGCTCTAGCTGTTCAATCCAGGCTTTTTGTTCTTGAATGATCTTTTCTCGTTCCCCAGCCACCTGCTGCCAGCTCTTCCACTGCTCTTCTAACCACGTCTTGCCTTGCTCTAGCTCACCGATCCAGGCCTTCTGCTCTTGCAGCATTCGCTCTTGTTCCTCTGCCACCCTCTGCCAGTTCTGTGACTGCTCCTCTAACCACGCCTTGCCACGATCGAGATCCGTTGTCCAACGCCTGAGTTCAGCAAGAGGCACGAAGGCATCGGCAAGGATCTCAGCCTCTTCCTGACGCCCGGTCCGTTCCCGGTAATACTGTAACGCCCGGTGGCCGGCCAGTAGACATTCTTCCACCCCTCGCTCAAAACGGTAGGCATGCGAGGCGTTCTTCTCGTGCCAACGATAGCCCACCAGAGGCTGCCGCAGAAAAGCCACGCGGTTCCCGACACACAGCTTCATCCACATCTCATAATCGCAGGCGAAACCGAGTTTCTCATCAAATCTCCCGAGATCGAGCAACTTCTGGCGGTGGGCGATGACCGCCGAGGCACAGATCAGATTGCCGCGCAACAAGAGTTTGCGAAAGTAGCGATTCCCCTCCACAATGAAATCCTCTGAGGCATTCTCCATCCAGCCAGAGAGCATGGCCGGCGCCGAGTCATCCACAAGCAACTCTGCGGCCGAGTGTACCAAACTAATGGTTGGATCAGCTGCCAGAATCTGGACCTTCCGTTCCAGATTCTCCGGCAGCATGACATCATCCTGGTGGAATAGACACACGTACTCGCCCTGGGCAAGCCCCAGACAGCGATTCCAGTTGCCCGGAATACCGAGCCGCTGCGGATTTTTGTACACCCGTAGCCGGGGATCAACAAAGGAACGAGTAACGTCCAGGGTGGCATCCGTAGAATGGTCGTCAACCACGAGGAGTTCAAAATCTGGCCAGCCCTGCGCCAGCACACTGCGTATTGCCTCGGCGATGAAGGCTGCGCCATTGTAAGTGGGGATGCACACGCTCACCTGCACACTCACCTCCTCACGACTTTCTTGAGAGCCTTTTTGAGTCCAGGATAGTGGAGAACCTTTCCTGGCCTCCTGTATTGAGAAGCCACCTTAAGAGGAACGGCCAGCGTATTAGTGTTCCCGGAACAAGCAGGGTCGTTCATTCTCCCCTTCTCTCTCCTCAACCACTGCCGTTTTTTGACTACCCTTCTATTCCTAGCGTCTTCTTAATAGCAGTCTTAAGTCTGGGATACCGTAACACCTGTCGGCCCAGCCAGGTGTGCCGCACTCGATTCACCACCCACCCCCCAAGCTCATAGTCACGCCAGGGAATGCCATTCGCGGTTGTCAAGACGCCGCTTTCACGTTCAGCTGCCAGCAACTCGCGGCACCGCGCCTCCAGGCTCTCAATGTAGGCCCGTTGTGAAGCAATAAACTGCACCTGGTCTTCCCATGCCTTCCCGAGGGTCTGCACGTCAGCCGCCAACTTGTTCCGCTCCTGTTCCAAAGCCGCGACATAGGTCGTCGATACCTCTGCAGCCTCCATGGCCGGATGGTTCCAGCGGCATCCCGGCCCATTCGCATTTTGCAGATTGAACAGTTCAAGCCCCCAGGCACGATAGGCATCCGCATGCTGCTGAGTGATGACATCATAGAGGTATAAAAGTTGCTTCCAGTTTACACCGCGGTACATCGATCCGGCGCGCACCCGATAGCGGACGAGCAGGTGCGGCAAGCTCACGCCAATTCCTCCTGCCTTCAGCAGCGTGAGCCATCCTTCAAAGTCCTCTAAGCTGTACTCCAACTCTGGTTTATTCCGCGCCCAGCGGAGGAACGCTGACCGTCGTACGACGGCAAAGGCTGAAAGCATGTTGTGCCCGAGCAGGTACGGAAACTCCGCATTCCACGTGGGCCAGATGTCGGTTGATTCGCCGAAATAGCGCACCCACGAATAGACAAAGGCGACATTGGCATAGCGTTGCAAGACATCGATCGCGTGCGCGAAGAAATTGGACTCGACCAAGTCGTCCCCATCAACAAAGGTGACAAACTCCCCTCGGGCCGCCTCGACGCCGGTATTGCGGGCTGAGGCTAACCCGTGGTTCTCCATATGGAGAATGCGCACCTGCGCCAGCCCACGCTTGTCAATCTCGTGCAGCGCCGCCAAGCTCTCGGGCTCCGTGCTACCGTCGTTCACAATGATCACTTCACAGGGCGTATAGGTGGTCGCGAGAATGCTGTCGAGCGTTTCGTTGAGGTAGTCGCCAAGATTGTAATACGGAATCACCACCGAGAGGAGCCCGGCCTGCTCGCCAGCTTCGGGGAGCGTCTCCAGCCCATCTTGCAGGCTAGGCGCTGTCCGCTCAGTTGACAGGGGCGTGACCACTGGAAAGAAACGGCGAGGCATACGGCACGCAATTACCGTTTCGTAATGGCGCAGCCGTCGCGAGAGGATTGATTCTGGCCTACAGAATGCGCGAATCCGTGCCTGTGCCCGTCGCCCAATCGCGTCACGTTCTCCCTCGTCTAGCGCTAATAC
>CAZAYE010000592.1:0-3336 GCA_964489255.1 uncultured Enterobacteriaceae bacterium | reverse complement strand
AGATCATGCCTAGTCTCGTGGGCTCGGAGATGTGTATAAGAGACAGCGGCTGCTCAAGCAGGCACGCCTCGCTATAAAATTTCCCCAGTTTGCCCTCAACAATCCGTTCGATGACCGCCGCCGGCTTGCCCGCCTGAGCGGTCTGGGCGCGGTAGATGGTGCGCTCGCGCTCGCGTTCAGCTTCGGTGACTTCCTCGCGCCGCACGTAGCGAGGATTCGCGGCCGCGATTTGCATAGCAATGTCCTTCACCAAACGCTGAAACTCGTCCGTGCGCGCAACGAAGTCGGTTTCACAGTTGACCTCGACCAAAACGCCGATCTTTCCACCACCATGGATGTAAGAGCTGACGATGCCTTGGGCAGCGACACGGCCAGCTCTTTTGGCCGCGGCCGCCAGTCCCTTTTGACGCAGGAAGGTAATCGCCTTTTCAATATCGCCGCCGGTTTCAGTCAGCGCCTTCTGACAATCTACGACTCCGGCACCAGTACGCTCTCGCAATTCTTTCACCTGGGTGAGGGTGGACCCTCGGCTGCTCATGCCACACCTCCTTCTTCAACCTCTGCTCCCGCAACGGGAGTAGTCGCCGGTGCTTGCTCCTTTACCTCTCCTTGCTGGCGTTCTTCATATAACGCTTTTCCTTCAGTGACAGCTTCTGCGACCACGTTGGTGAAGAGGCGAATCGCGCGGATTGCATCATCATTCCCCGGCACTTTGTAGGTCACCACATCAGGGTCACAATTAGTGTCAATCGGGGCGACGACCGGAATCCCCAGTTTCCTGGCTTCTTTTACGGCGATCTCCTCTTTCTTGGTATCGACCACAAAGAGGGCGTCTGGGAGTTTCCGCATACTTTTGATCCCTCCCAACGCGGCTTGTAATTTGTCCCGTTCTCGGCTGAGCCCCAACACTTCCTTCTTGGTGAGGGCTGCGGCCACCGCCTGCGTTTCCAGCATCTCTTCGAGCTTTTTCAGTCGTTCGATCGACTTGCGAATGGTATGGAAGTTGGTCAACATGCCTCCGGGCCAGCGGTTATTGACGTAGAACATGCCGCAACGTTCGGCTTCTTCGCGGACCACTTCTTGCGCTTGTTTTTTGGTGCCAACGAACAAAAATTGCCCGCCTTGGGCGGCGAGGTCGCGGACAAAACGACAGACTTCACGCAGCAGCACCACCGTCTGTTGCAAATCGATAATATGGATACCGTTACGGGCACCGAAGATATAGGGCTTCATTTTCGGGTCCCAGCGGCTGGTTTGATGGCCGAAGTGCACTCCGGCCTCAAGCAGTTGCTTGATCGTGATTTCGATCATGAATCGTGCCTTTCCTTCGAGGATGCGCTTGCTCTGGAGTGATGTGAGGAGGTTGTAGCAAAAGGGGAAATCCTTTGCAACGCGCGCAGAGCGCTTACTGGTTCATCGATTCAAGAAATTCCTGATTGTTTTTCGTTCCTTGCATCTTGTCCATGAGGAATTCCATGGCCTCGATCGTGTTGAGTTCGGCGAGGAGTTTCCGCAGAATCCACACCCGGTTCAGGACGTCACGGGAAAGGAGCAACTCCTCCTTGCGGGTACCGGAGCGATTGATGTCAACCGCAGGGAAAATGCGCTTGTCCATCAGGCGACGGTCCAGATGAATTTCCATATTGCCCGTGCCTTTGAACTCTTCAAAGATGACTTCATCCATGCGGCTGCCGGTATCGACGAGGGCGGTGCCAATGATGGTCAGGCTCCCGCCCTCCTCGAGATTACGGGCCGCACCAAAGAATTTCTTCGGGCCGCGCAGCGCATTGGCATCGACCCCACCCGAGAGCAGCTTCCCGCTCGGTGGCACGACCGCATTGTAAGCCCGAGCCAGACGGGTGATACTGTCGAGCAGAATAACCACGTCTTTCCCATGCTCGACTAAACGTTTCGCCTTCTCGATGACCATCTCAGCCACCTGAACGTGACGAGTGGCAGGCTCGTCAAAGGTAGAACTAACGACTTCGGCACGAACCGAGCGTTGCATGTCGGTGACCTCTTCTGGTCGCTCGTCAATGAGAAGAACAATCAAGATAACTTCTTTGTGGTTCTGGGCAATACCATGGGCGATGTTCTGTAGCATCATGGTTTTGCCGGTACGGGGGGCAGCGACAACCAGCCCACGCTGTCCCTTACCAATCGGCGTAAGTAAATCGATGATACGGGTGGTGTACTCTTGCGGGGTATGTTCAAGTTTCAGTTGTTCTTCGGGGTAGAGGGGAGTGAGGTTGTCGAAAAGAATTTTCTCACGCGCCCGTTCCGGTTCCTCATAGTTGATGGCTTCGACCTTCAGCAGCGCGAAGTACCGCTCTCCCTCCTTCGGTGGGCGGATATGGCCTGAGACGACGTCACCGGTGCGAAGATTAAAGCGCCGAATCTGACTCGGAGAGACGTAGATATCATCGGGACCAGGGAGGTAATTGTAATCTGGGGAACGTAAAAATCCGAATCCATCGGAGAGAATCTCCAGAACCCCTTCTCCATAGATGAGCCCGCTTTGCTCGGCTTGGGCCTGCAAAATGGCAAAGATGAGGTCTTGCTTGCGCAGACTGGACGCCCCATCCACATTGAAATTCCGAGCAATCTGCGCCAGTTCACTGATTTTCTTTTCTTTGAGGGTCTTGAGGTTGAGGCCGTTTTCGTTCCCGTTTACCTCAATCTGAGCCTCACGGGGCTGAGCCTCGCGGGGCTGAGCCTCACGGGGTTCTGTCACTTCGGTATTGCTATTATGATTCCTTACGGGTGTGCGACCCATAACGGTTCCTCCCTGTTCACACTGCACTCTGGACTGGAAACCGGCCTTTCCCCACTATGGGGCCTTGAATTCAACGAGCGAGACAAACGGTACAGACCCAGGATAGTCTGCAAGCAAAGGGTGCTCGATGACGAGGAAGAAAAACAACCGGTGAGAAAGATTTAATTTCTGTGAAATCGCGTTTTACCATACTCAATCTTTTTTGTACTGTCAACTGCAAGTTGAGCATCAAAAGTCGTCAGCAACTGGGCAAAATCCGCAGGGTAGGGGGGGCAGTGAGAGTCTCTCTTGCCGCTACTCATAGGGCGAGATTCTTCGCCTTCATGGTATTCCGGCTCCGCATGATACCCCTCATATTTCCTATGGCTGCTTATTCACTTTGAGCCGGCTGCGACAGCAAGGCGCGAGCACGGCTTGCATCTTCTTGAATCTGCTGAACCAACTCTTGGACCGAAGGAAATTTGCGTTCCCCACGCAGGCGTTCGACAAAGCCGATCTGCAGGTGTTGCCCGTAGAGGTCGGCGGAGAAATCAAACAAGTGCGCTTCGATCGTTCTTTTG
>CAZAYE010000591.1:0-3339 GCA_964489255.1 uncultured Enterobacteriaceae bacterium | reverse complement strand
TTTGGTCACTGAGGAGTTGATTCCGTGATCTTGAGGGAATTCATGCGCTCCAGGAAAGCTGCAATGTTGGCGCGGATCGATCCCTCATTAGCGAGTTTCAGACGCTCTGGGCCAAAAAAGGCGTCATCTACCGTCGCTTTATAAGAGGCGGTAACGATGTCGTCGTATAGCACCTTGCCATCACGGCTTCTGATCAGCTTGTAGCGTACAAACGAATCGACAATCATCGCAAAACCGCTAACTGGCTGCTTAAGCTCGATCAGAAATACTTCAAGTCGAAACCGCGCAGCAGCGTTAGATGCGCTTAAGAAGCCGTATTGACTAAGCGACAGACGAAGAGCCTCTTGCAGTTCTGTATTGCCAACCTGGGGAACCATCAGAAGATTAGCCTCCTCACCGCCGCCGACTTTTGTGATGACAATAGAACCATGCAAAGGGGAATCCGCGCCGTGATTTGGAAGAACCATCGACTGTGGCACCAAATGTTCAGGTTGGACAGAAGGAGCACAGGCACTCAAAGTGATCAGGGCCGCAATCACAAGGCCCTTGCATATGTTGATGACAATCGAACTCATGCTGAGGTTCAATAGAGAAAACGCCTAACGCCGCACTCAGCGGCAAGGCCCCAAACCGAGACCTTTTGCATTCGTTCTAAACCGCAAGAGGGGCCGCGTCCGCTGGAGTGGTTCGTTAGCCTGCAGAGCTCTGAGCAGTGAGCTGAGCTGCGCTTTTGTCAACCTTCTTTCCGTGCCCTCTGCTTGCCCCACTATCGTACTCACTTCAATCCCGCTTTGCGCAAGGCAGCAATCTGCCGTTCTAACATCGCTGGGTCTTTGATGGGAACTCTCTGCTTGTGAACCTCCAGCAAAAATTGGGGATTGATCCGCAGAACTTCTGCCGCCTCGGCTCTGGCCTCCACTTCTCGACCGAGCTCACTGTAGACTGCCGCTAGGGTCAGGTGAATGTCTGGCATGTTGGGGTAGCGGGTGAGATATTGCTTCAGCGGCGCAATCGCCTCTTCAGATTTCCCGGTCAGGTAATAGACTGTACCGATGTTGCCTAAGTGCCCTTCTGGAAGAAGAGGCTTGCGGCGCAACGCTTGCTCTACCATTGCACCCGCTTCCTCCGCCCTCCCTACTCGACTTAGCGTCTCCGCTAAAAATGCATAGCCACCGGCCACATTCGGACCGAGAGTAATGGCCCGTTCCATCTCAGCCATAGCCTGCTCATACTGCTTTTGCCACAGATAGACAGAACCTAAGATCACGTGGCCTAGAGGTGAGGCACTATTGAGGGTGAGGACTCGTTGCGCTGCCGCTGCTGCTTGTTCCAGCGTTTGAGGATTTGAAGTTTGTTGAGAAATCCACTGCTCCAGGTAGCCGATTGTCAGATTGAGCTGAGCTCCCCAATTGTTAGGATTTCGGCTGATGGCTTCTTCCAGTACAGCAACCGCCTCGGCATACCGTCCTATCAAGTTGTAAGCCCAACCCACTTCCATTAAGTAAAGCGATGGATAGCGGGGATTGAGCCGCATGGCCTGTTCCATCATCCTGAGAGCTTCTTCTGGTCTGCGCGCGTGGTTGAGCACCTCCGCCTGCGCCATATAGCTATCAGCGTTGTTGGGATCAAGAGCAATAGCTTGCTTGCCTTCGGCTAGAGCTTGGTCATACTGCTGTTTCAGCACGTAGACACTGCTCAAGAGCGAATGGGCCATGGGCAGGGAGTCGTCCAGGGCCAGGGCCTGTTGGGCTAGCGCCAACGCCCGTTCTAAAGTCTGGGGGGCTGTATTCCAGCCAAACAGCCACTCACGGTAGTAGGTAAAACCCAGCCCCACGTACGCTTCGGCATATTGCGGGTCCAACGCAACGGCTTTCTCAAACATCTGCCGCGCTTGGACAGTAACGGCCTCTTGCGTGTCGCGCCAAAAATACTCCTGCCCACGCAAGAAGGCATCATAGGCTTCCAGGTTGTCCGTGCGTTTAGGCACTATCCACCCTTGGCCTATTAACGTGAACTGAAGTTTCAGCGTGGTGACAATCTTCTGTACGATCTCATCTTGCAGGGTAAAGATATCTTTCAGCGGGCGGTCGTAGCGTTCGGACCACAGATGCCCACCTGTGGTGGTGTCAATCAACTGCGCCACAATTCGCACTTGGTCTGTTGCCTTTTGGATACTGCCCTCTAACACATAGCGCACTCCCAGTTCTTTTCCTATCTCTTGCACGTTCACCGCTTTGCCTTTGTAGGTGAAGGCGGTGTTGCGGGCGATAACGAACAAATTGGAGATGCGGGAGAGATCGCTGGTGAGCACTTCGGTGATGCCGTTGCTGAAGTAGTCCTGCTCAGGGTCTTTGCTCATATTGTCGAAGGGCAGGATAACGATGGAGGGTTTGGCGGGCAGCGGCGGAGGCTTTGCTTCCTGGGTGATGAATGATGAACGATGAATGATGAAGGTCGGAAGAGCAGGGAACAGGAAGAGGACCAGTCCTCCGAGCATCAGTACGCTCACGAACACGACCGGACGCACTCGCCGCGAGAGCTTTAGACGTTGCACCTGGAGGTGGTGGCGTAGGCCTGCGGGCAGTTCGGCCAGGAGAAGGTAAACGCGCTGACGCTGGACAATGTTTTTGAGCTTCGGTCGCCCTAATGAGAGGACCGTGCCTAGGGGGAGCTTCTTCTCAACCTCTTCATAGACTTTCTGGGAGATGCAGATGGTGTCAGGTTCGGCCAGGGTCTGTAGCCGGGAGGCCACGTTCACGCCATCCCCAAATACATCCCCCTCTTGCTGGACAATGTCACCCAGATGAATACCAATGCGGACATGAACCTGTTCAGCTTTCTCTTTGTCTGTGTTGTGGGCGCGTAATTGTGCTTGAATCTGCTGCGCGCATTGCACGGCATGCACGACCGAGGGGAAGTCCACTAAGAAAGCGTCGCCAACGGTCTTGATGACCACGCCGTGGTGCTCGGCCACCGCTTGCCGAATGATCCGATTATGGATGCCCAGCAGTTGGAGGGTGTGGGCTTCATCCATGCCCATCTGGCGGCTAAAGCCGATGATGTCGGTAAACATGATGGCCGCCAACCGTCGCCGCTCGGCGCGCATCGTGTTCCTTGTGTCATCGCTCATGGGGTGGATTATTCTGCCGACGTTGCGTTACTGTCAACTGTCTATGGTGTGCAGGCTAACGGCCACCCGGTCAGGGGCCGGGGCCATCACCGCAACCGGTGCACTCGCTTAATCGAGCAACGCGGCCCCGGTCACCTGCACCGGACGGTTAGGCCAGAAATCCACCATAGATAACCCAAGACCGGCATTACCGTAGGCTCAGAAAAGTA
>CAZAYE010000590.1:0-3343 GCA_964489255.1 uncultured Enterobacteriaceae bacterium | reverse complement strand
GGGTGGCAGAAGGCGGAAGGGTGGGAACAGGAGCGGGATGCAGCAGAAGAGCGACGACTGTGGTATGTGGCGGCCACACGCGTGCGCGATCACTTAGTCCTTCCAGTCCTTCCTGCTGCAGAGGGAGAGAGCGGCCCTGGACAGCGGGTATTTGCGGACGAAAGCCTGAGGAACATTCTCTGCGAAAATGAGGCTGGAAGTAGGAAAGGGTTTGTCTATCAATGCACGACACCTGGCACGACACCTGCGGTTGAGCAAACGCTGCCAAAGTTAACGGCCGCCCCGGCATTTACCATGGTTGACCCTGATCCGGTAGCACTGCATTCCTACCAGAACTGGGAAACCCAACGCCGAGCCGTGCTCTCCAAGGGGAGGAAGGCGGGAATAATTCGCACGGTGACCGAACTTTCTGTAATGTATGCACCGGACAGATCTTTCTCTGAGTACAGCCAGGTGAAGAGTTCCGTCCCTCAACCGGCTGGTTTGCGCCTCGGGCGCGCCGTTCATGAGGTACTGAGAAAAGGAGGTCGAAGCGCTGCCGTCTTCGCAGAGAACGGGCTATGGAGGACAACCGACCGGGAAGAGGTCAAACGCTGGGTTGAAAATGTCCTGGCCTCAGGGGTACTGGCCAGGGCTCAGGTCGCATCTGAACGCTTCCCTGAGCTGCCTGTTGTGTTGCACTACGAAGATGGTCTACTTGAGGGAGTAATTGATCTCGCGTTTGTTGAGCATGGGGCGTGGGTCATTGTTGACTTCAAAACTGATGCAGTCGGGGGCAGAGAAGCGGAAACGCGGGCTCTGATTTATCGGCCACAACTTTACCTCTCTGCGTTGGCGCTGGAACGACTCACCGAGCGTCCAGTTCATGACCTGGTCCTTCTCTTTGTTCATTCTGGACAGGAAGTGACCTTCGCTTGGGGTGACAACGAGCGCGCAGAGGCACAAAAGATCCTGGCGGGAACCGGTCGATAATGAATACCCAAGATTCTTCCTTTGCCGAAAAAGACTTCTATCTAGACGAGTTCCGCGGGAAGACTCTCCTCTTTGCCCTGCGGGCAGCAGACCTCGGTACGAAGGTGGCTATGGACATGGCAGTGGAGGTCTTTGGTACACTGCTGCTGAACGACACTCGCGTGGTACTACTCATTGAAACCTCGGACGCCGGGTTTGAACGGCAGTCAATAAAGATGCTCTGCGACCGTGTGGCCTCCACACCGCAGACATCCTTGGCCTCACCAGTTGCGTTGTCCGCTGGCAGTAGTGATGACGAACTCCTAGAGCAGATTTGGACGGTACTCCGCGCCTCTCCCTTGTTTCTCGGCTTGTGGTCGGTCAATCTTGAGGTTGCGCCCGAGGTTTCGCTTGTTGTCTGCGCTCAGCGTATAGCAATTCGTTTCAAAGTGTACAAATTTGTCCTTCTCGATCCCGCAGGAGGTATTACCACTGGAGGCAGCCGCCTTTCTTTCATGAACGGCCCGGTCCTGCGCGAACTCTTACGCCAAGGGGAAGCCGAGTGGACTGGGTTAGGGACTCGTCGGCCTGTCCTTGAGGCAGTCTGTGCGGCCCTGGAGGGTGGAGTTGCCTCAGTCACGCTCTGTCCACTCTCTGGCTTAGCCCGAGAATTGTTCACTTATGAGGGTTGTGGAACATTGTTCACCCTGACGGACTATTGCTGGGTGGAGCGTCTCGGGATCGACGATTTCTATGAAGTCGAAAAGCTGATGCAACGGGGGGAGCAGGAGGGCTACCTGAAGGGGAGAACGCCGCACGAGATTACCCAACTGCTCCTGCACGGCTATGGCGCCCGGCTCGGCCCGGCGCCCGGCGAATTGGCCGGTTTCTGTGCCCTGCTTCCCTATGTTGCTGATAACGCAGGTGAAATTGCTGGTCTCTATACTCTTACCCGGTTTCAGGGTGAAGGTGTGGGAGGTCGACTCATTACTACGATGCTCAGCGAAGGAGAGCAGCGCGGCTTTACGTATCTGTTCGCTTGCACGACTCAGGAAGGGGCACAACGGTTGTTCGAGCGCCACGGATTCCGCCGTGTGGCATCTGAGGACGTACCAGCGGCCAAGTGGCGGGGTTACGATCCTGCACGCCTACAGCAGATTGCGGTGTACCGGTGGGATTTAGTCCCGCGGGAACGGAGTTTAGGCTTATGATTGTTGGGATTGATATCGGGGGTTCGACTACTGATGCGGTATTGCTCAACAATGGAGAGATCGTGGTGGTGACGATTGAGACCGGAGATCCGGTCGCAGCCGCGGCTGGAGCCTTGGGCAAGCTGCTCAGTACAGCCGGCGGGACGTTAACTAATATCCGTGCCATCGCGGTCAGTGGAGGGGGTGCACGCTGGCTCAAAGACGAACTCTTTGGGGTGCCGGTGGTCAAAGTGCCAGAGATCACTGCAATTGGCGTTGGCGGCAGCACCCTGGCAGAAAAAAAGACAGCGTTAGTCGTCTCTCTCGGGACTGGGACAGCTTTAGTGTCTGTCCACGGAGAAAAGATTGAGCACGTCGGGGGCACCGGTATAGGTGGGGGGACCTTGTTGGGGTTAGCCAGACACCTGCTGGGGGTTACTCGGTTGGACACTTTGGAGCAAATGGCTGCACATGGGGACCTGGGTCGCGTCGATCTGACGGTTGGCGACATCGCTGGCGGGCCGGTGGGTATCGTTCCAGCGAGCGCAACTGCAAGCAATTTCGGCAAAGTTCGCTCCGATCCCACCGCCTCGGACAAGGCGTTGGCTCTCGTAAATATGGTCGCCGAGGTAACCTTGACCATGAGCCTGATGGCCGCGCGCGCACGCCAACATCACGATGTGGTGCTCACGGGGAAACTCACCCGGGTGCAGTCACTGCGAGAGCGGATCGAGGCCGCGCGTCCACGCCGGGGAGAGGATGTTATTATTCCGCCGTATGCAGAATATGCTACGGCTATCGGTGCAGCCCGGACCGTTGGGGTCACTTCTCCCTAATGCAGATTAATATTACCGTGTTCGGGCGAATTCCCTTGACTTCCCTCTTTCTCGCCCTTAGGATAGGTTTGTTACGTAACCCCTATCTGGCATCCCAGCCTGTTGGGGGAGCCTTCCTGACCACATTGCACTGCTTACGAAATAGCGACTCTGCTGCTACTGCCGCGTTCTTTCTCTTCCCCGCAACCCTGCGGGAAAGGAAAAGCGCCTAGTTATCCGTGCGCTATGTGCTGCTCAGAGGAAAATGCGTAGGCACCTTATGGAAAAAAGACAAGAGGCAAGAATGCAGGCGGTTCCACGCACGCCAGACAAGGCGCTCTTGAGCACTGCGGACCCAGTTCATCCTCTTTCCGCGGAGGTATCGCC
>CAZAYE010000589.1:0-3345 GCA_964489255.1 uncultured Enterobacteriaceae bacterium | reverse complement strand
GCGACGCTTCTTTCCGTCAGTTTGTACCTGCTTTTCATCCGTTGATAGCGTTCCTGGGTGTAGGGATCGATCTGCGCCAGCGGAAGCGCATCTAGAAGCGGGACCAGAAACTGCTTGAGCACCTCTCCTCTGACCATCCACTGATAGTATTGTCTTCCTCCATGTTTGTAAGGACCGTAGAGCTTTGAGCCAGGGACCTTATCTAGTAACCAGCGAAATAAGGGCTCGTGGCGCACATGCATACGCAGCGTTACCTGAGGTTGTTTGCCATCGCCGCCGAAATGCCCCTCACCGACCAGAAGTCCGAGGATGAAACCTGAGGAAAAAGGCTCTTTCTCTGTTCCACCGGCTTGCTCACCCCCCACCGCCGAGTCAGATAAACTTCCAGCCAAAGTTGTTTCACCGTCAGGTATCATGTGAAACATTCCTCTCTCGAAAGACTTTATTGAGCATGGTCAAAGTTGTTTCACCGTCAAGTATCATGTGAAACATTCCTTGGCAAAGATAAGGGCTTGACGTTTTTCTCTTCCAAAGGGAAGACTGTAGCTGTAGCTTTCCTTCAGGCTGAAGCCGGTGGAAGGAAGAGCTGGTAAATCGCGTAGTTCTTTCTCAAATTGTGGCCCCTTCATGACAATGGCGACTCCTCCGGTCGTGACAAAGGGCAAGGCAAGCGGCAAGAACTCTGTGAGGCTCCAGGTCGCCCGAGTGATCACTACCTCGAAAGACTCCCGCAAAGCTTGCTCTAAAGCCAAAGCCTCCGCCCTCCCCTCACATACCCTTACAGTTGTCACCCGTATTCTTCTGATAACTTCTTTGAGGAAGTTGACCCGTTTGCGTCGTGCTTCAAGGAGAGCGACGCTTCGAGCGGGCTGAGCAATCGCTAAAACCAGCCCCGGAAACCCAGCTCCGCTGCCCAAGTCAAGAAGTCGACTATCAGAGTGGATAAGAGGAGAAACCGCGAGAGAATCGAGGAGGTGTTTACGGATGATAGCTTCAGGGCTCGCCTGAGAAACCAGGTCAGTCACTTTTGACCAGCGAGCGATTTCTTCCAGGTAAATGGCAAACCGCTCCAGCGGCTCTTCGGCGAGCTCGACGCCAAGAGCTCGCGCTCCTTCAGTGAGGAGACGAACCTGAGAGGAGCTCAGCATGTCCTCAAGCTGCGCCAACTCGCTTAAGATGAATCGCCAGCAGGGACAGCGCAGCCGGGGTAATCCCCGGGATACGGGCCGCTTGCCCTAAGGAAAGAGGACGCACGGTCGTCAGCTTCTCACACACCTCTTTCGAAAGTCCACTGACAGCCGCGTAATCCAGGCTCCGAGGAATGCGCGCCCCCTCTAAGTGACGGAGCCGCTCCACTCCCTCCTCCTGACGGCGGATGTAGCCTGAATACTTAATGGCGATCTCTACCTCTGATACGACTTCTCTGGCGAGCGGCAGCGGAAAAGGACTCAGTGACTGTATCATAGCAAAGGACAACTCTGGCCGCCTCAACAATTGCGCTAAGGAAACCGGGGTCTTGATCGGTGCACTGCCAAAAGAAACCAAGGCCGCATTGAGCTGCTCGCCTGGCACCACCATAGTCTGCTCTTGGCGCGCGATCTCAGCTTCGATAGCGGCTTTCTTCTCAGCCGTCTTCGTGTAGTCTGGTCCCTGCACCAGACCGATACGGTGCCCAAACTCGCGTAGGCGCAGGTCGGCGTTGTCCTCACGCAGCAGCAAGCGGTGTTCGGCCCGAGAAGTAAACATACGATACGGTTCTCCACCCACCCCTTTGGTGACAAGATCGTCGATCAGGACTCCGATGTACGCCTGATCACGAGTGAAAACCAAAGGTTCTTCTCCCCGCAGGCCCAAGACGGCATTGAGTGCGGCCATCAAGCCCTGAGCCGCAGCTTCCTCGTACCCGGTGGTGCCGTTGATTTGGCCAGCGTGGTACAAACCACGCACCAGTTTCGTTTCCAAAGTAGGAAAAAGCTGGGTCGGATCAGCATAGTCGTACTCTATCGCGTAGCCTGGCCGCATAATCTCGGCTTTTTCCAGCCCCTTGATCGAACGGACCATCTGCAGCTGTACATCCAGCGGCAGACTAGTGGAGAGCCCATTCGGATACACTTCGACCGTGTCTCTTCCTTCCGGTTCAAGAAAGATCTGATGGCGGATTTTGTCCTTGAACCTGACAACCTTGTCCTCGATTGACGGGCAATACCGGGGTCCGCGTCCATGGATGACGCCAGAATACATAGGGGAACGGTCAAGGTTCGCTAAAATCGCGGCGTGGGTCTCCGCATTCGTGTAGGTCAGATAGCAAGGAACCTGACTTTGGGTGATGCACTCAGTGGAGAAAGAAAGTGAAGGCGCCGGTTCATCGCCGTATTGAGGGGCGAGAATGCTGTAGTCGATCGTCCGGCTATCTAACCTAGGACAAGTACCGGTCTTCAGCCGACCAATGCGAAATCCCAGTTCACTGAGATGCCCACTCAACCCTTCAGCAGAGAAATCCCCAGCCCGACCCGCAGAATAATTCTTGAGACCGATATGCACGAGGCCTTTGAGGAAGGTCCCGGTTGTCAGAATAACTTTCTTGCCTGCAAAAGTTTCCCCAATCTGGGTTTCTACTCCCTGCACTGCGCCATTCTCGACCAGTAGACGCTCAACACACCCTTGACGCAGGGTCAAATTCTCAGTGGTTTCCACGACCCGCTTCATTCGTTGACGATACAGCGCCTTGTCGGCTTGAGCCCGGGTCGCACGAACCGCAGGGCCCTTCCTGGTGTTCAGTACGCGAAACTGGATGCCAGTTTCGTCGATCGCCTTCGCCATCTCTCCCCCTAACGCGTCAATCTCACGGACGAGATGGCTTTTGCCGATGCCACCAATAGCTGGGTTGCAAGACATCTGACCAATATGGTCAAGATTCATGGTCAACATCAGAGTCCGACAGCCCATCCGAGCGGCAGCCAGAGCGGCTTCTATACCGGCATGGCCAGCCCCAACTACGATGATGTCGTAGATCATACATTTCCCCTATTTACCGATACAAAATTCACGAAAAACTTGATCGAGAATATCCTCTGTAGTGACGTGACCAGCGATCTCACCAATATGGTCAAGAGCTGCACGCAGATCAACCGCAACCAGATCAAGCGGTAAGCCCCCCTGCAAGCTCGTCTGCGCCTGCCTGAGGCTTTGCTCGGCTTTAGTAAGAGCGTCACGATGGCGGAGGTGGGAAAGGATAACCCCGCCAGTTTGTTCTGGTCCGTGGGAAGAATCGGCGCCAAACACAACCTGCTGAATTCGGGCTTCCAGATCCGCCAGCCCAGTGCCACACTTTGCAGACAGATACAC
>CAZAYE010000588.1:0-3345 GCA_964489255.1 uncultured Enterobacteriaceae bacterium | reverse complement strand
TCATCACCGCGGCATAGTCTCGGCGTTAGCCGGACGAAGCCGGGGCGTGGCGTGTAGTCTCTGAGGATTCTCTTAACCCTTAATTATCGCTGCAGCTATTGCCCTTACTTCATTCACCGGATTCCTGAAAACAAGGGGGGCAAGCTTTAGATCGCTCAAGTAGGTATCAAGCTCATTTGCCAACTGAAGAACATTGGCATCATCACCGGACAGTTGAATCCTGAATCCATTGAGCACAGCTGGATTTGCTGTGGGGTATGTATCCATAGCAGCATCGACTATTGCAATAAGATCTTTAGCAAGATCCTGCTCGGTTACATCTACTCCTGTAAGCGAGGGATGCTTCATATATTAAAGGGGAAAGTTTCCTGCTGATTGTCCGGTGCCCTTTAGTCACACGAAGTGTGTACTACAGGGGCGCAGCAGTCAGATTATCACTTACATTATACACATACTGTATACATAATGCAAGTACCGCTGCATACTCGGATGTTCCAGCATATAGCCACGTTTTGCACTCCATATTTTGATTCCTGAGTGCTGAGAGTTACCTCTCATTCGGGCAAGTTTGTAGTGACCACCCGACAAGGAATTTCGCTGACCGTCTTACTCAATAAACATACTGAGCGCGCGATGCCCTTGTGACACCACGCCTGCATGTCGCCATGCAGATGGGACCATCTCATGATCCGGTGTCCCGGATATTCGACGTATGGTCTCTGAGGATTCTGATCAAACCATGTCTGGGTTTTTGACGATTCATTGTCTGCACAAGATTTGCGATCTCTACTATGCCACCTTGGGTGAGATGATGATTCATGCCCATCATCTCGACACAATGGGCAAACTTCTCAAAATCCTGCTGCTTCGCTGTGCGCATTGGATATTTTCTGAAGAAAGGAATGATCACATTGAGCAAATCATTTCTGTCATAGACGTTATAACGGTACAAGTGCTCCTTGTGATTATCATAACGACGATTGATATAGACCTTCCCAACTCCAAAAAATTGTTGTAGCTGCTCCAACGTGTATGTACTTCTAGCACCCTGCACAACAGCAAAGTTATGAGATACCTGATAGCCAGTTCTGTAGCCTTTTCGATGGTTTCGATCCGGTTGCCGGACGAAGCCAATGGAGAAGCAACCTTCTCCGTCTACAAAACCAGTAACCCAACCAATTTTGATCAGTCTTTCCTGCTGATTTTCTGCATCGCAGGTCGGATTGTCACTCATGGTGTTCGATTGTACACCATTAGTACCGCCAGATTCAAGCAGTTTTTCCAGCATATAGTCGAATGCTAAGTAACTTGTTACCAAGCTACAGGGCAACGAATTACCTTAGGACGATTATAGTTATCGCCGCCGTTCGTCAGGGCTTAGATCAGGGGCGTAAACCCCCTCACGTAACCTACTGACACTGGGCAGGCATCAGCCCCTATACATCCGCTCAGCGCGTTTGCAGGGACCTGTGTTTTTGGTAAACAGTCGCAGGGACATCGTTCGTTGCAACCCACGCCCCGCGGAGCGGGGCGCAGGCGGTCCTTATCCCGAAGTTACGGACGCTTGTTTGCCGAGTTCCTTGACGCGAGATATCCCGAGCGCCTTGGTCTCCTCGACCATCCCACCGGTGTTGGTTTGCGGTACGGGCTCACCCGTTCCTCGGAGCGACGGTTTTCTTGGACGCAGAAGGGGACGGACTCGACCCCCGTGAAGGGAGCCATTTGGGATCGCCGCTCAGCTCTCCCCGCGGATTTGCCTACGGGGATCAACGCCTCGCGACTTCCACGTGCAGTCAATACACACGATCCGATCCTCCCGCGCCGTCACGACGCTCCTCACGTCTCCACCGCCATCCGCACCCACGCGCTCCCCAAAGGGGAGCGTTGATGAATACGGCGATTGGTGAAGTTGTGCTGGCGGTACGGACGAGGTACAGGAATGTTGACCTGTTGTCCATCGGCTACGCCTTTCGGCCTCGCCTTAGGCCCGACTCACCCCACGCCGATCGACGTTGCGTGGGAAACCTTGGGAATTCGGCGGGCAGGGTTCTCACCTGCCTTGTGGTTACTCATGCCAACAGTCGCACTTCGGAGCGCTCCACCCTCGCTCTCGCTCAGGCTTCACTGCTGCTCCGAACGTTCCTCTACTGCGTCGCGGCGTAGTTCCGCAAAGCGGAACGAAGCCGGACACCCACCGCTTCGGTTGCCAGTTTTGCCCCGTTAGATTATCGGCGCACGACACCATCGACTAGTGAGCTGTTACGCTTTCTTTCAAGGATGGCTGCTTCTAAGCCAACCTCCTAGTTGTCTCTGGAGCCGCACTTCCTTTCCCACTGAACTGGCATTGGGGACCTTAGCGAATGGTCTGGGCTCTTCCCCTCTCGACAACGGCACTTCGCTGTCGCTGTCTCACTCCCGGGTCGTTGGACGGGTATTCGGAGTTCGTCACAGCTTGGTGGGCCGGATTGACCCCCTCGCCGAAACGGTGCTCTACCCCCCGTCTGAGATTCCCGAGGCTGCCCCTAAAGGCATTTCGAGGAGAACCAGCTATCTCCGAGTTCGATGAGCTTTTCACTCCTACCCACAGGTCATCCCCTAGTCTTGCGACACTAGCAGGTTCGGGCCTCCCTCCACCTTTCGATGGAGTTCACCCTGCCCATGGGTAGCTCACCCGGTTTCGGGTCTCGTGCCCGTGACTGTAGCGCCCTATTCGGACTCGCTTTCGCTCCGGCTCCGGCTGATCTGCCTTAGCCTCGCCACGGACAACGAAGTCGTTGGCTCATTAGGCAAAAGGAACGCAGTCATCCGGCTCCGCTCTCCGCTCCGCGTCGAGCTTCGCCGCGACAAGCCCCTTGCTCCTACCAACGGAGCCGGATGGCCGTTGCGGCGTAGCTTTGTGCGAAGCGCAAAGCGAAGCCGGACTCCTACTCCTTGAACGCATCACATTTCAGGTTCTCTTTCATCCCCCGGTCTGGGGTGCTTTTCACCGTTCCCTCACGGTACTCTTCGCTATCGATCTCTGCACCTGTTTAGCCTTGGATGGTGGTCCACCCAGCTTCAGGCCCGCTTCCACGTGGCGGACCCTACTCAGGAATCCTCCACCGCTCGGTACCCTGTTCACGTACGGGGCTCTCACCCTCTCTGGCCGCCCTTTCCAGGGTCGTTCCGCTGAAGATACCGTTAAGTGATTGAGGTCCTACAACCCCCACCTCCGCTCCTTACTTCGCGCGGAGCTACGGTGGGCAGGCCCCTTCTCTACGAGTGGGCCGCCCACCGAAGCTTTTTGCGGAGCAAAAAGCGAAGGTGAGTTTGGGCTGTTCCCGTTTCGCTCGCCACTACTCAGGG
>CAZAYE010000587.1:0-3346 GCA_964489255.1 uncultured Enterobacteriaceae bacterium | reverse complement strand
AGATCATGCCTAGTCTCGTGGGCTCGGAGATGTGTATAAGAGACAGATAGAAGGGGCCTTTTTTTACACCCAGACTATGAATACTGGGATAATGTTCTCTGGCTCTCGTTACTATCGCCTCCTGCAAATGCTGAGCCAAAGCAATCGATTCCTCTTCTTTGCCAGTCTGGATAAGGTCACTCAGCAAGTAAAACAACCCTGGTTCCTTGCTGCCGCGGCCGTTTTTCTCTTGTCGCCACCCGTTTTCCAAGGCGGCGAGGCGGATCGTGGCGCGGTCATTGGTGTTATTGAGATAG
This sequence comes from uncultured Enterobacteriaceae bacterium, assembly GCA_964489255.1. Classification (GTDB taxonomy): domain Bacteria; phylum Desulfobacterota; class Binatia; order Bin18; family Bin18; genus CAZAYE01. Next base: position 3,050 of record CAZAYE010000587.1, on the reverse strand, counting down.
TAGGTCTCGACTCCTTGCAATTCAGGACGAGTACTCGCATTGGCGTGAATCGAAACGAAAAGATCAGCCTTAGCCGCGTTCGCACGAGCAATGCGCTCTTCCAAAGGAACGAACACATCGGTTGTCCGTGTGAACAGGACGTCAACTTGCTGTCGTTCAACCAGTTTCCGCCCAAGGCGCTTGCTGATTGTCAGCACGATATCCTTCTCTGCTACTCCCCTTCCGCCCATAGCTCCAGGATCCTTTCCCCCGTGACCCGGGTCAAGCATGATCCGATAGCGAGGAGCAAGCGAAGGCTCGTTTGGTCGTTTACTGATCGGCTGGCTTTGTGGTTCGCTCGGCGTCTCTCTCTGGGGACTAGTCGGCAGTAAGGTCTCACGCGAATCTTTGCCCTCCACCGCAATTTTGCCCTTCACATCAATAATGAGGCGGTAGGGCGACTGCAGGGCAAAGGTCTTGTACTCGTCAATCTGCTCGATATCGAGGACGATCCGGACGGTGGTGTCCGAGAACTGCCCAGTACGAACCTGTTTGAGCAGACCATCTTTAATTGGCAGCGACAGCGGCGCTTGGGGGCTCCGGCGGGCTGGAGAAAAGTCAACCACAATCCGGGCCGGAAGACCATGGGCTGGGTCCGCCGGCACGGTAAAGAGTCGGTGGGAAGCCTCCTGAGAGAGCGTGATAACGACACGGGTGTAATCATTGGCAGAGATGTGATGCACGCTCTCGACCACCGGACGACTCGCCATGGCCGCGCAGGCACCTCCGGCGGTCAGGACTGTGAGGCCGAAGACGAGGAAAGTGCAGAGTGCAGAGTACAGAGTGAAGAGTGAACGGAGAAAAAGGGGCGAAGAGGCAAATTCTTTGACAACTCTTAACTCTTCATTCATAACTCTTCACTGACGAAGTCAGATTACGTACCAAATTCCCAGGAGGCAAGATAGCGTTTTTGCTCAGAGGTAAGGCGATCAAACTTAATCCCCATACTGGCGAGCTTAAGTGTCGCGACTTGATCTTCGACTTCTTTCGGCACCAAATGTACTCGGCGGTCAAGCTTCTGACTCTTTTCCACCGCCCAGCGAACCGTGAGCGCCTGAGTCGCAAAGCTCATATCCATGACCGCAGCGGGGTGGCCCTCAGCCGCGGCCAGATTGACCAGCCGACCTTCACCGATCAGGTACAACCAACGCCCGTTGGCTAGATAGTATCCATCAACATTGGGACGCACACCTTTTTCGACTTTCTTTGCCAGACGGCTCAGCGCTTTAATATCGATTTCTACGTCGAAGTGGCCAGAGTTGCAAAGGATTGCCCCGTCTTTCATTTGCAGGAAATGCTCTTTGCGAATCACGCCGGCGTCACCGGTCAACGTAATGAACAATTCCCCTTCTCGGACGGCATCGCGCATCGGCATCACCCGGAAGCCGTCCATTGCCGCTTCCAGCGCGCGGATTGGATTCACCTCGGTGACAATCACGTGCGCGCCCATACCCCGCGCCCGCATGGCGACACCTTTTCCGCACCACCCATAGCCAGCAATCACCACCGTTTTGCCGGCCAGCAAAATGCTGGTGGCACGGAGTATCCCGTCCACAGTGGACTGGCCGGTGCCGTAGCGGTTGTCAAACAGATACTTCGTCTCGGCATCGTTGACTGCCACAACCGGCAATTTGAGCACGCCATTCTTCTCCATTGCCCGCAGGCGGATGACGCCGGTCGTAGTTTCCTCCATGCTGGCACACATCCGGTCCGCTTGCTCGGCATAGGCAGCATCGGTGTGAAGCAGCGTGACCAGGTCGGCACCATCATCAAGAGTCACCGTAGGTTTTTGCCCTAAGACTTGATGGAGATGGCGGTAATAGGTTTTCTGATTTTCCCCGCGGATCGCGAAAGTAGGGATCCCTTCCTTCACCAAGGCCGCAGCAGCGTCATCCTGAGTCGAGAGTGGATTGGAAGCACAGAGCATCACCTCAGCCCCATCAGCTTTGAGGGAACGCATCAGGTTTGCAGTTTCTGTGGTGACATGTAAACACGCAGACAGTCGTACGCCTTTGAGAGGTTGAGTCCGCGCAAAGTGTTCGCGCACTTGACGCAGCACGGGCATGTGCTGGTCGGCCCAGTCGATGTGCTTACGGCCAGTCGTGGCCAAGCTTAAATTTTTTACATCGCCTTGACGAGATCCCATAGTGTGTATTTTCCTTATAGAGCGATTCTCTGGCATATGTCCTGTTGACTTGGCGGCCAAAAGTTCCCTCTCCCCTAGCGGGAGAGGCCTGTCCTGAGCGAAGCCTGTCCTGAGCCTAGTCGAAGGGTCGAAGGGGACAGGGTGAAGGGGCGCACGGCAACGCCGGAACTAAGATACCCCTATCCTAACCCCCAAAAGACGCGCGCCCCCCAAAAGAGTCTCACCCACCTGAGAATCGCTATAGGTGTTTCTAATTCCCTTACACCAACTTAGCCATTCGTTTCAGTGCTTCGACCTGATCAGTTCGTTCCCAAGTAAAGAGCTCACCCGTAGCTGGACGGCCAAAGTGTCCGTACGCAGCCGTCGGTCGATAGATCGGCCGCTTCAGATTGAGCTTTTTAATAATCTCGGCCGGGCGTAGGTCGAAATGTTCGCGGACGATCTTCCCTACCTGCTCGTCAGGCAGGACCCCGGTGCCGAAGGTATCAACCAACACTGACACTGGCTGGGCCATACCGATCGCATAGGCGACCTGGACTTCACAGCGCCTGGCGAGACCTGCGGCGACCAGATTCTTGGCAATATAGCGGGCCATGTAGGCCGCCGAGCGGTCCACCTTCGAGGGATCTTTCCCGGAAAAGGCGCCGCCGCCGTGGCGACCATACCCACCGTAGGTATCCACAATAATCTTGCGACCAGTGAGTCCACAGTCGGCAAACGGTCCACCGTGCACGAAACGGCCAGTTGGGTTGATGAGAAAGACACTCTTACTATCGAGAAACTCGGGCGGCACAACCTTCCTGATGATCTCTTCGACCACGGCCTCTTTGATCGTGTTGTAAGAGACCTCAGGATGGTGCTGGGC
>CAZAYE010000586.1:1831-3347 GCA_964489255.1 uncultured Enterobacteriaceae bacterium | reverse complement strand
GAGCCAGCACTTTCAAGTCCTTCGGCCCGCTCGGGTGCGTGAAAGAAACCAGATCGTTCACGCGCACCAATTTGTGAGGCTTCGCGGTGTGCCCGTTCACTGCCACCTTACCGCCATCACAGGCTTCCGCGGCCAGGGCCCGGCTCTTGAAGAAACGGGTCGCCCACAGCCAGCGGTCGAGACGGACGGCATCCGTAATCTGTGACTGTTCTGTCATTTAGTCACTCTAAAGTGAGGGGACCCCCTCACCCGCCAAACGCCTCCAATACTGCTCTCATACCCTTGTCGTAATCTCCGTCAATCGCGGTCGGATAAAGAATCACATACGAGGCACCCGCCTTTTCGAACTCTCCCACTTTCCTCTGACATTCTTGGGGCGTGCCCATAGCGGCGATCTGTTCAGCCATCTGGTCAGACACCGCTTCTGCCGCAGCGCTCGCGTCTCCCTGCGCCCAGCCGGCGGCGATCCCCTCGGCTTCTTGTTGGTACCCCTGCCGAACAAACAAACGATTATAGAAAGGCATCCGCCCATAGAATGACAGCGTGCGCTTGACCGAACGCAAGGCCACCGCCCGATTGGAGCACACACAGCAGTGCATAATGAGAGCGATGGTGACCTCAGACGGAGAGCGTCCAGCCTTTTGTGCCCCCTGGGCGATGCCGTCCACCACTTCCTTCAAACCGTGGGGCGCGTAGTTGAGCGGCAAACTGCCATCGGCCAATTCACCGGTGAGGGCAATACTTTTCGGCGAGATGCCAGCAACATAAATGGGAATCTTCCGCTCAGCTTTGGGAATAGCCAGCCCCCGAGCAGCCATCTGTGCCAGTGCCTCGTGTTGCCCACGAAACACACCCGACACGGTTGTCACATATTCGCGCAACGCTGAAAGCGGCTTATCCATGGCAATCCCGTACGCCTTATTGGTTGGGACATGGCTCGTCCCCAAGCCTAGCAGTACGCGCCCAGGGGCAACCTGGTCAATCGTCATCACATGCAAGGCAGCGAGCAGTGGATGCCGCAGATAAAGATTGGTGATCCCCGTCCCCACCTGAATCCGTGAGGTCTTCGTAGCGATGTGCTGAGCTAGGGCCAGGGAGTCAGTAAGAGATTCGGTGACGAGGAAATTCCGTAGCCCTCTGTTTTCTGCCATACGGGCATAGGAAACGAGTCGCTCAATTGTGCCAGGGGCCATGTTGCTGAGAACGAGCATGCCGGGTGTTTGCATACGTCCCTCCTCAATATCGAAGCTGTGGAGTGTGTTATTCAACCCTCACCCCTACCTTCTTCCCGCCTGAGTAAGGAAGTACCCCTTTAAAGGAGACAAAGGTGAGCATGAGGATTCCTTGCCTTTCAAATCACAAGCGCGCCGACACTGCAACACTTGTACAGCGGAAAGTGGTTGTTGATGCAGGTGTGCGGGCGTGGTAGCGTCGCCTAACAAAAGGAGGAATCTAATGGACGCCAAAACTGGAGCCCGTGAACGTTTCGATGTGGTTCGTGACAGCATGATCGCGC
>CAZAYE010000586.1:0-1821 GCA_964489255.1 uncultured Enterobacteriaceae bacterium | reverse complement strand
AAGAAGAAAAAGCCTCTGCCTGGTTATCAGAGATCTTGTCCGACGCTGGCTTTGCAGTTGAGAAAGGGATTTGTGACTTGCCCACCGCCTTCGTCGCGCGCGCCGGCAAAGGGCCGCTGCACCTCGCTATCTGCGCCGAGTATGACTGCCTGCCTGGTATTGGCCATGCCTGCGGTCACAACCTCATTGCCGCCATGGCGGTCGGAGCCGGCATTGCCGCGGCGCGCGTTGCCGATGAGGTCGGATTAACGATTAGTGTCATCGGTACCCCCGCCGAAGAAGTCGGAGATGCGGGCGGCAAGATCCTGCTTTTGGAGCGAGGGGCATTCAAGGGCATGCACGCCGCGATGATGGTCCATCCGGCTCCCGCCGACGTCGTCGAGTTCCCTATCATCGCCGCCTCCATGTTTGAGGTCCGCTACACCGGCAAAGAAGCTCACGCCTCCGCGTTTCCCGAACTAGGGATTAACGCCGCGGATGCGTTGACCATCGCCCAGACCGCCATCGGACTGCTGCGGCAACACATCCGTACGACTGACCGTATCCACGGCATTATCACCAAAGGCGGAGATGCGCCGAACATCGTCCCAGCCCACACTGCCGCCAAGTACATGGTCCGGGCTAAGACGTTGGGGGATCTCGACGAGATTCGTGCCAAAGTCCGGCGCTGCTTCGAAGCCGGGGCGCTGGCTACCGGAGCGAAGTTAGAAATTTTTGGAGGGGAGAAGCCATACGCCGAGATGCACCACGATCTAGACATTGCCGCCGCCTACCGACGCAACGCCGAAGCGTTAGGGCGGGTCTCCCGCACCCCAGCACCTTCATTGGATCGCGCAGCCGGATCGACCGATATGGGTAACGTCTCGCTCGCGCTGCCAGCCATCCATCCGGCGATTGGCATCGATTCGCTGCCGGCGGTCAATCATCAGCCAGAGTTCACTGCCCACTGCATCACCGAGGCTGCCGATAAAGCAGTGATCGATGGTTCAATAGCGATGGCGTGGACCGCAATTGACTTGGCGACGGACGCCAAGGTGCGTGAGCGGTTAATATCCAGGACTGCGTAAATTTGTAGGTTGTAGGTTGGGCAAAAGCGCAGCGTTGCCCAACAAGCATAAGCCGAGGTTGGGCTTCGCTATAGCAAATTGTGTTTGCGTTTACCAAACGCCACCGCGGGCATGACGGAAAAGGCGCCAGTGGGTGTGTCATTCCCGCGCAAGCGGGAATCCAGTTCTTGGTCAATACCTTTGCAACCTGCTCTTCACCACAATTCGCGCACGGGCAAGACAAATCCCGGCAAGACTGGATCGCCGCTCACTGAAGGCGGATTGTCTAACACTTCAATTTGGCCTGGACGGTAGACGTAGACGCGCTTCTCCAAAGGATCAATCAGCCAGCCGAGCCGTGCGCCGTTGTCGATGTATTCTTGCATCTTCTCCTGCAAATCTACCAGCCGGTCGGTCGGCGAGCGCAATTCCACAACGAAGTCAGGACAGAGGAGTCCGAACCCCGCTCGCTCCTTAGCGGGAAGTGCATCCCACCGCTCCCCTCGCACCCATGAAGCATCAGGAGACCGTTTGGCGCCATTTGGCAGCGTGAACAGCGTAGAGGAGTCAAACGCAATTCCCGTCCCATTCTCCTCAGTCCATATATCGAGGCGACGGGTGAGCCTGCTGTTGCGTCGCCCCGATTCCATTCCTGTTGGAGGCATAATCACCAACTCCCCCTGCGCAGTCAGTTCAATGCGGAGATCAGGGTTTTCTTCGCACAGGCGCACAAACTGCTCCTCAGTCAACTTCATCGCTTGTACGTTCAGTTTGA
>CAZAYE010000585.1:0-3349 GCA_964489255.1 uncultured Enterobacteriaceae bacterium | reverse complement strand
AGACGTTCCTTGATATCCATGCCTGCACAGAACGAGTTCCCGATACCGATGAGGATAGCCACTCGGGCGTCAGTGTCAGCAGCGAAGCGTTGCCAACTCTCGGCCAAGCCGAGGAACAGCTCGTAACTCATGGCATTCCGGCGTTCGGGTCGATTCATGGTGATGATGACAACATGTCCACGTTTCTCGTATTCGACGACAGCCACGTTGATCTCCTTTTCTCTCTGCGTTACGCGGGAACGATTTTCTGTAGGAGCGACCCTTCGGTCATTGATTCATTGTTTCAATGATCCGATCCTTCAATGATTTAATGGCTCAATGAGCCAGCTCTTCCAACAGCGCCTTCGCCTCTTGCAAATCCTTCGTATCAAACCCTTCGGTGAACCAGTCGTAAACCTCAGCCAGTATCTGCCGTGCTTCGCTCTTCTTACCCTGTTGCTGCCACAGCCGGCTTAAGCTCATTACCGCCCGCAGCTCCAGCGACTTCGCGCTCTGCTTGAGGGCAATCGCGACAGCTTTCAAAAAATATTCCTCAGCTTCGGACGCCGGACTTCGGACGCCGGACGCCGGACTGTTTTGCACTTGAAACCTGGAACTTGAAACCTGAAACTTTTGTAGCGTTAGCTGCCCCTTCAGCCGATATAGCTCCGCCTCGTAGAAACGCTCCCCAGTTTTCTGCACCAGAGCCAATGCCTCGGCCAGAACGATAAGTCCCTCCTCTACCTGCCCCATCGTCCCATACGCCTCGGCCAGCAGACCAAGATAGTACGTCCTAGATAGCCCTGCTCCCATTGCCTGATGGGCGGCGAGGGCCTGGCGCATCTGGGCAATTCCTTCCTCTGCCTGTCCCTGCACGGCCAGTGCCCAGCCTCGATAAATGGTTCCATACACCACCCACTGCGGAAATCCTCGGTCGCTGGAGAATGCAATCAGTGTCTCTGCTTGCTCTTGGGTTGTGTGCCCTTCGCGGCGGAGCTGAGGGACTCTGGCAGTGATCTGCCTAGCTAGAGCCAGGCTAAAAGGATGGGATAGCTCCTGGGCTAGGGCGAGTGCCTCCTCTGCTCTCTCCCGAGCTTGGTCCGGATAGCCTAGACTCCACAAAGTCAAGGCCAGGAAGGATAGGCAAGTGACGCCGGGATCTGTTCCATAGAGGGGGGCCAAGGAGTGATGCTGCTGTCGGTTGTACAGGACAATACCTTGCTCCAGATGTGCGCGGGCTGAAGCAAGCTCTCCCGACCAGTACGAAATCCCCCCCAGCGCATAGTGCGCCCCAACAAGGTGCATTGGATCGATCCGCTGGGCTAACCCCAGCAACTGTTCCGCCAGCTCACGTGCTGTCTGGAGCTCCGCCCGATTGCCATAAAACCTGCATAGTCCAAACAATACCGGAAAGAGCTGCGGGGTCTCGCCCACCTGCAGACATAACTCCCGCGCCCTGGTGTAGGCTCTTTCCACTTCCGGAGTCGCCAGGCCCTTAGTGGCCATCAATGCTGGACCGAGAGCAGTCTGCAGAAGCAACTCCTTCTGTATGCGCTCGGGAGGATCTGGCAAGGTCTTGAGCAACTCTAGCCCTTTGGTGAGGTGAGCAATCGCTTCTACATAGGCCGAGCGCTGAGTGGCTCGTTCACCTGCCTGCTGCCAGTAGGAAGTGGCCTGCTCTACAAGCCCTGCCTCGGTGTAATGGTACGCCAGCAGTTCCGGTTGGGTTTCTGTGGTCTCTGGAAATCGTTCTTCCAAGACTCTCGCAACCCGCTGGTGATACTGTTGCCGCCTACTCTTAAGCAACGACTGATAGGCGGCATCTTGGATGAGCGCATGTTTGAAGACGTATCGTGCCTGCGGCGGCAGCCCTCTCTGATAGAGCACTTCAGCTTCTACCAGCTTGGCCAGTGCTTGCTGCAAACTGGCCTCACCTAGAGGTGAAATACTCTGGAGCAACTCATACGAAAATTCTCGCCCCAGGGTCGCTCCCAGCTGCGCCACCTCGCGGACTGTAGCCAGCCGGTCCAGCCGGGCCATGAGCGAGTCTTGCAGCGTGGCGGGAATGGCAAGCGGGGGCAGTGGGCCGGCCAGCTCATAGTGCCCATTCTCTTTCTTGAGCAGCCCTGACTCCAGCACCATCTTGGTCAGCTCTTCGACAAATAGCGGCACCCCGTCCGTCTTGGCCACGATCTGGCGCACTACTTCCACCGGCAACGCCTTCCCACTCGTCATTTCCGCAACCATGGCCTCTACCTGCTTGTGTCCCAAGCGACTGAGGGTGAGCTGAGTCAGGTGCGAGCGGGCGCCCCAGGGGGGGCTAAACTCCGGCCGAAAGGTCAGCAGCGTGAGAATCCGAGCCGTGGGGGTCTGGTCGAGGAGCAAACCGTGCAGCTCCAGTGTCGAAGGATCAGCCCAGTGTAGGTCTTCCCAGGCGGCGAGCACCGGCTTGCGTTCGGCCTTCGCCAGTAGCCAGGTGATCAAGGCGGCCTGGGTCTTCTGTTTCTGACGCTGGGGACTCAGGGCTAGCGGCGGATAGCCCTCTGGATGCGGCAGCGATAATAATGCGGCAAAGAGTGGCACCACCTCTTGTAAGGAGAGGTGGTACTCCTGCAGCGCCTTCTCGAGCTTGTCGAGCTTCTCTTGGGGGGAATCTTCCCGGCGAAACTGTAGCAACCGCTGTATATGCTCGATCACCGGATAGAAGGCGGTATTCTGGTAATAGGGCGAGCAGCGGAATTCGATCCGGGTGTTCCCTTCTCGTGCCACCCGCTCTTTGAGCTCTTGCACCAACCGCGATTTTCCGATCCCCGCCTCGCCGCTGAGCAACACCATCTGTCCCCTTCCTTCCTTCACCTGCTCCCAGCGTTCTACCAACAGCCCGACTTCCTGCTCCCGGCCCACCAGCGGGGTCAGCCCGGTAGAGCCAACCATCTCAAAGCGGCTTTGGATACCGCTCTCGGCAAGGACCTGATACACCGCCACCGGCGTCGAGATCCCTTTCAACGTGTGGGAACCAAGATCCTGACACGCAAAATATCCTTGGATGAGCCGATGGGTGACCTGGCTGATGACCACCGTATCGGGTGCGGCAATTCCTTGCAGCCGGGCAGCAATGTTGGGAGTCTCGCCCAGCGCCAACTGCTCGTGTTTCCCTCCGCCCCCCATCTCACCTACGACAACCAAGCCGGTGTGAATGCCGATACGAACCTGGAGGCTGTGGGACAATTGTGCTTTAAAGGGAGAGGGAACCTCGTGCCCAACGCGCGGGAGGTGTTGAAGGGCTGTTATAATTTCCAACCCAGCCCGTACCGCTCGCTGGGCATCATCTTCGTGGGCTACCGGATAGCCGAAGTAGACCAGCAGCCCG
>CAZAYE010000584.1:0-3358 GCA_964489255.1 uncultured Enterobacteriaceae bacterium | reverse complement strand
TCATTGGTGGGACCATCCGCACCGAGCTGACCCGCAAGGAACTCGAGGCGACTTTAGTGGACGGCTTCTTTCCGCGCTGTGAGCCTCGCGATATGCCAAAAACCGGCCGGCGTATCGGCTTTCAGGAAATGGGCCTCCCCTATGCGGCCGACCCGGGCGTGACTCGACATCTGGCCAAATTCTTGACCCGACAGCGTTCCTCCGAGGGTGATTCCCGTAGCTTTGCTCATCCAACGGCCCTTCTGTTTAACGGTGGGGTCATGAAGGCCACGCTTCTGCGCCAACGGATGGTTGAGGTGCTGAACGGTTGGCTCGCGCAGGAAGGCAGTGGTGGGCTTCGTACCCTCGAAGGAACGAATCTTGATCATGCCGTGGCCTGTGGAGCTGCGTACTATGGTCTTGCCCGGCGGGGCAAAGGCGTGCGCATCCGGGGCGGCGCCGCGCGGTCGTATTACATTGGCATCGAGACCTCGATGCCGGCAGTCCCTGGCATTGCCGCCCCGCTGAAAGCCTTGTGTGTCGTGCCGTTTGGCATGGAAGAAGGCACGGAGAGTGACATTCCCGGCCAGGAGTTTGGGTTGGTCGTGGGCGAACCGGCTCAGTTCCGTTTCCTGGGCTCAACCACCCGACGAGAGGATCACCTCGGCCAGCTGGTCGAAGAGCCGGGTGAAGATATCGAAGAGTTGACGCCACTGGAAACGACACTCTCATGGATTGGTCAGGAAGGAGTGATGATTCCCGTACGCCTGCATACTCACGTCACCGAGGTTGGTATCCTCGAACTCTGGGCAGTCTCGCGCGACGAAACCCACCGCTGGAAGCTGGAGTTCAACGTGCGGACGGCCGGGGAGGAATAAAGAACACTCGTTGTATAAACCTTTCCCCCTGGCTGTCCATTCTTCTCCCTTTTCCATGCGGCGTGGTGTTGTGGTACGATTTCGCCTGTTTCAGTGCCGCTCAAGAGGAGGAGCGACGATGAATACGAGAGTGCGTCGCGTGTTGGTTTCTAGGGTAGAGATTGCAGGAGTGGTTGCCTGCATACTTTTTCTAGGCGTGCCTGCGTTTGCTCAGAAGACGCCGCAGCAAGCTAACCCGCGGGTCTATACAGGCGCGTCCGTCGATAAAAATGCCCTTTCCGAAGAAGAATCTCGCGAATATGCTTCTTTGGTCAACGATCTCCAAAGAAAACTTGATGATGCTGCCCAAGAATTTCAGCGTCAGGTCCAGAGGACGCCCCCTACTTTGGATAGGAATCTGAGTGCTCTTGTTGAAGACTGGTTTCATACTATCGATTATGTGAAAGCTGCCCAGATCGAAAGGCCCCTTTTCCTCTCGGATCCGCTGCAAATGCGGGTACATTTGCAAGTCGAACTCAAGAGCAAAAGGATCGTTAGGGATGACGTCGTGTTTTTTCTTTCGCTGCAGCCGCGCATCCTATATTGAGTGACCATCTTAGGGTTCGAGAGTCAATGGAACAGGTCTCTCCGACGCAAACTCCTTCCCATTCTCGTTACCTTGTCGGTATAGATCTCGGCACGACGAACTGTGCGGTTGCCTATGTTGATACTGCTCGTTCCCTCACAGTCCAGCATTTCGCCATCCCTCAGTTAGTCAACGAGGCAACGGTCGCTCCGTTGCCCACACTACCGTCATTCCTCTACCTTCCTGGCGCTCATGACTTGCCTGCGGGGAGTTTGGCTCTGCCGTGGGATCGCGACCGCAATTATGTGGTGGGTCAGTTCGCGCGGGTACAGGGGGCGCGGGTGCCGGGCCGACTCATCTCTTCGGCCAAGTCGTGGCTGTGCCATCCTGAGGTTGACCGCAGCGCGGCTGTCCTTCCCTGGGGCGGGCCACCCGAGATGGAGAAACTCTCTCCAATAGAAACCTCGGCCCGCTATCTGCGGCACCTTCACGACGCCTGGAACCAGCGCATGGGAAGACAACATCCGCTGGAAACACAACAGGTGATCCTCACGGTACCGGCGTCGTTTGACGAGGTCGCACGAGAGCTCACTGTACAGGCGGCGGAACTGGCGGGACTGCCGCAGGTGACGTTGCTCGAAGAGCCACAAGCAGCGTTTTATGCCTGGCTCGCTGCGCATACCGATACCTGGCAGACGCAATTGCGAGCAGGCAGCGTGATTCTGGTCTGTGATGTGGGCGGTGGCACTACCGACCTGAGCCTGATTACTGTGACCGAAGGGAAAACCCAACTTCAGCTTGAGCGGATTGCGGTCGGCGATCACCTGCTCTTGGGCGGCGATAACATGGACATCGCCTTGGCTCGATTGGTGGAAGCCCGCCTCACCAAAGGCAGTCGTCTCGATGCGCAACGTTGGTATACGCTCACCCATCTTTGCCGCATAGCCAAAGAGGATCTCTTTGCCGATCCCAACCGACAGCATGTTGCCTTGACGCTTGCTGGTCGAGGCCGCACGGTGGTTGGAGGAACGTTGACTGACCTGCTCACCCGAGAAGATGTCGAGAAAGTTGTGCTCGACGGCTTCTTCCCCCGAGTTGGTGCGGATGCACTACCGAGGCGTAGTGCACGAGTGGGACTGCAAGAGTTTGGCTTGCCTTATGCCGTAGAACCGGAGATCCCGCGACACTTGGCGCTGTTTCTCCGTCAACATGCGGCATCCGTCAATGAGCAGTTGGTGCGACCAGATGTGATCCTCTTTAACGGCGGTGCGTTGACTCCCTTGGCGATCCGCGAACGAATCGTTGAGATTCTTGCCAGTTGGTTTCCGACGACTGATGGAACACCTTGGCGTCCCGCGGTCTTGACCAGCACCAGCCTCGACCTCGCGGTGGCCTACGGTGCAGCTTACTATGGGCTAGTCCGCCGTGGGCAAGGGGTGCGGATTGGCGGAGGCAGCGCTCGTGCCTACTACATTGGTCTCGGCACCCAAGAACAGGCCAACGGCGGTGGTATGGTTTCCGCCCTGTGCCTCGTTCGTCACGGGATGGAGGAGGGCGAAGAAGTACACCTTACTGAGCCGGAGTTCGAGGTCCTGGCTAATCAGCCGGTGAGTTTTCCACTGTACGCGTCGAGCATACGCACGGCCGATCAGCCGGGAGCAGTTTTGTCACTGCCAGTGGAACAGGTTTCTTTGTTGCCGGCGATTCGCACGGTCTTGCGTTTCGGCAAAAAAGCGGGCGTGGTGAAAATCCCGGTGCAGGTCTCAGCCAAGTTCACTGAGGTCGGTACGCTCGAGTTGTGGTGCGAAGCGCGGCAGACTAATCATCGCTGGCGTCTTCAATTCCAGTTGCGAGGCGAGGGGAAGGTTGCCCCGTTGCCTATGCCTGAGACAGTTAGCGAAGAGCATGTGGTGGACGAAGCCCTGAGCTTAGAGGC
>CAZAYE010000583.1:2126-3363 GCA_964489255.1 uncultured Enterobacteriaceae bacterium | reverse complement strand
TATTGGCCTGTCAGCTCTTCAGCCTGTTCGTCATATATCAGGCGGTCCTGTCCGTGGTCGCTCTCACGGGTGGGGCCCTCTCCCTTTGGGGTCCGTCCGAGGAATGCGATTACGGCGGTCCGGCGCGAAAGTCGCACGCAAGGTCAGCCCGAGGTAGTGAGCCGCGAACAGGCCGAGCGCATGCGTATCATTCTCAAACTGCAAGGCGCGTCAGTCCCGGATGATATCATTCTCTTCTCGCAACGGGGACCGATCACCGTGAGTGAATTGAAAGTGCCGTTGGAAAAGAAAAATCCTGGATAAGGTGAGAGCGCCTCTCGTTTTCATGCACGACTGAAGCCCAGAACAAGCCGCCTCTTGTCCTATCCCGAGCTCCCTTCCATGTCGTTCAGGATGACAGAGATGTCTTCGTGCAGTTTTGCAGGGCCGCATTCGTTGCGCTTGCTTATCCTTCCTGCGGACTGTGTCCGCAATTGACCTTCTCTGGGCGATACGATAGCAAAGGGTGAATTGCGGAGTCAGCGAGGACTTCTCGCGCTCCTGAGAAGAAGTCGGACCAACCGAAGGAGGAAGACGATGACCTATATCATCACCAGGCTATGCCGGGACTGTTTAGACACTGGTTGCGTGGCAGTTTGCCCGGTGGATTGCATCTATGAGTACACTGGCAGCGATCGGGACCAGTTTCCCAATCAACTGTACATTCATCCTGATGAATGTATCGACTGCGGCGCCTGCGAGCCGGAGTGTCCCTGGCAAGCGATTTTTGAGGAAGTAGCAGTGCCTGATGTCTTTCAAGAGGACACGCCACTAAACTACGCGATGAAAGACCATATCGACGAATTCAAAGTGGCACAGCTCGTCAAGACAGCCCACCCCACCGCTGACGAGATTCAGGCTAACAAAGAGAAATGGGGGTGGACGGGGTGAAGTCCGGGGTTCGGAGTCCGAAGTCCGGAGTTGGGGGTTGGCGTTTGATCGCAGTTACTCTTGCCTTTTCCCAGCCCCCAATCCCCTAGCCTCTAGTCCCTCTTCCGCGCTCGTCGCAATTCTTCCTCTACGAGAACTAGTCGATCATTGCCAAAGAACATTGAGCTGCCGTTCACAAATATAGTTGGGGAACCGAAACCGCCACGGGCTATGACCTCGTCGGTGTTTGCGCGGATACGGTCTTTGTAGTCCTGCCGATTGATCTTATCGAAGTACTCCTGCGGGTCGAGACCTACCTGTTCAACAA
>CAZAYE010000583.1:0-2116 GCA_964489255.1 uncultured Enterobacteriaceae bacterium | reverse complement strand
ATATCCTGATCCTCATCCCAGTACGCCTCAAACACGCGGTGGTTGTAGGGCAGAATCTTTCCCGGGCGCTCGAGCGCTACTAAGGCGCCTCGCAAGGATTTGACCGAGTTGACCGGAAAGACCGTCGGCGATTTAATGGTCAGGCCGTAGAAACGCGCCCAGTCTTGCAGATCTTTGGCGGCGTACTTTGCCTTGGCTGGGACGCCGCGTTCGCGGAACTCGTACACAGAGGGATTAATCGTGTTAAAGATGCCGCCGACCAGGATCGGCCGCCATTCGAGCGTCGCGCCGTACTTCTGACAGATGCCGGAAATCTTGGTAAATGCCAGGTAAGTCCAGGGACTAGAATAATCGTAGAAAAATTCGACTTTTGCCATCACTTTGCTCCTTTACACCGCAGAAACTCTACCACCATACGATTAAACTCTTCAGCATACGCCTGATGAATGTTGTGTTTGCCGTGAGGAAAAACATGCAGCCGTGAGCCGGCAATACCCTGGTGCAATACCTCAGCGTGAAAGTCCGGCACGAGGGGGTCTTTGCCGCCGTGCAGGATAAATGTTGGACAACGAATCAGCTGCAGGCGTTGTCTGCACAGTTCGCCGCCGGCCTGGTACAGTGCCTTCTGGGCATCGCACCAGCGCGCCCACAGACCCTGTAACTCATCGCCGTAGAGAGAGCGAAACGCCTCAACCATGCGGGGTGACCAAGAAGATAAGAAGCGGGTCCTCTCATATCCTTCGATGTCTGCGGCTGTGACCTGCGCGTTCCCGCCCCAAATGATGAGCTTGGAGACCTGCTGGGGACGGTTCAAGGTCAACAGTAAGCCAATAATTGCACCATCACTCCAGCCTCCGACGGCATAGGAAGGACAACCGATCGCATCCATTAAGGCAGCGCAATCCTGAGCATCCTGTTGGTAGAAGTCGGGGGGAAATGCTCGATCTGGTGGACGTGACTTGCCATAGCCACGTGGATCAAGCGCGATCACTCGGAATCCTTCATTCGGCCACGCTTCAAGCTGCGGTCCGAAATCCGACTGCCCTGTTCCCAAGGCTCCTGGGATAAGTAGAATAGGGTGACCTTGCCCCCGGTCTTCGTAGTAGAGATTCATCCCTCGCACCTGCGCGTATGGCATCGTCCCTCCTCTCTGAGGCGGTTCTGACTGATAGCATGATCACGCTTCAGAGAGAATCGGGTGTTACACTTGCGGAAGGCAACGATCTCTGCCAGAACAAGACGATTAGGAGCGGATGTCCAACGAAAAAGGAACAAGGGACCATGAAGACCATAGGACTCACCGGCGGTATCGGCTCTGGGAAAAGTACAGTCTCCCAGATCTTGGCAGAATTGGGAGGGTTTATCATTGACGCCGATAAAGTTGGACACGAAATTTACCTGCCTGGTCAGGAAGCCTGGCACCAAGTCACTGCCGCGTTTGGACGTGACATCTTAGCCGCCGATCAGGCGATTGATCGCAAGAAACTAGGAGCGATCGTCTTCGCCAGCGCTGAGGCACGCAAGAAACTCAACTCCATCGTTCACCCGTTGATGTTTCAAGATATTCGTCGGCGGATCACAGAGAAACGAGCTGAAGGGTTCACTCAGCCGATTGTGGTTGAAGCGGCAATTCTTATCGAGGCGAACTGGTTGCCCCTCGTCGATGAGGTGTGGGTGGTCGTTACTGGGAAGAGCGCCGTTATCGAACGCGTGGCGGCGCAACGTGGGCTGTCAGCTCACGATACTGAAGCGCGCATCGCCAGCCAGCTGCCTGACCCTGAGCGACTCAAGCACGCAAACGTCGTGATTCGTAATGACGGATCTTTGGCAGACCTCAAGGCGCAGATCCGCACGGCATGGGAGCAGTTGGCAAAGCACTGAAAAGTCACGTTCTTGCTGCGACAAGCCTAAGATTTCTCTCATGAATAAGTTACATGTCAAAGGCGTCATTTTTGATGTTGACGGCACCCTGGCGAACTCGGTGGGGTTCTTCTATGAAATTGCCCTCGAAGTGCTGGAACTTGCTGGCGCTCCGCCTGTCTCGAAAGAGCGAGTCTATGAATTGATGCGCCTCGGCGATGCCACGCGCATGAATGTGGAGGTCATTTCAACCGGC
>CAZAYE010000582.1:1979-3364 GCA_964489255.1 uncultured Enterobacteriaceae bacterium | reverse complement strand
TCCGGCGGCAATGCTTCTGCTCGTGCGAGCCGGACGATATGGCGCTGAAGGCCGCAACCGCCCTCGGCGTGGATGAGTACCTGATGCCGTGCGTCTTCGGGTAGTGCGGCGCAATGCTCGCGCAATTCCTCCACGGCGCCCGGAAATTGGCAGTCGTAGTGCGGGTAATCCGAGGCCCACAAAAGATCATGGGCGCGAATGCCGCGCGCTGTTACGGCTTGATATAATGACTCACGTGCGCCTGCAGATCCAGGAACCGCGCTGAGGTCGTGTCAAATGATGTGCAAATAGAAGCAAGTATAGTTTTCCTAGCCGCGGCCGAGGCAGACAGCGCACACAAGAGCGCGACGCTCCAGAGGAAGAGGTTCTTTTCAGGCTTTTTGCATACTCGGGATTAAGCGCTGCGCGAGTCAGCAGGTAGTGGTGGCTTTTTGTACAGTCTTGCCTATTTTGTAGGCAATCACCTTCGCAGTATTCGTTGATGTCTTCTAGCGCCTTATCACGCTCAAAAACTCCGCTCCTGCCGTATCCTAGTGCAATTGCAGCATACCTCTTGGGCAATGCCGAGGTAGGGGCACGGCATGCCGTGCCCCTACGCAAAGGGGAATCTCTTTGGGTTTTTGCTTCCTTTCCCCAAAAGGTTTCCTGAAAATGCACTAGGAACTAAGCCTCAATGCAAAAGAGAAGCCAGCCTACGAAGCAATTAGTGAAGAGGTGCGTTGTCCCCGTGCTCTAACTCAATTTCGTCAGGAAAAACTGGCACTGTAATCCCATTATCCCACCGTACCAGAATGAGACAGCGACCTAGATTATCCATCGCGTGCAGTACCGTGCCGTAACTTCCGCGCGGCAAGTCCCCTTTCACGGTGCGAATAAGGTGTCGAGTATAACAACGGGTACCAGTATGGGTTCGATCAATCACAGGAATTTCCTCCCTACGAGGATTATCTAGCAAACACCATGCCGAAACCCTACTGGACGCTTTTCGGCGGTTCTCATTTCTGCGAGTACTCACTCGTGAGAAGGACTATAGCTCTTTGATTCTGGAGCGCAGATAAGTGGTGCCGAGGGCGCTGATATAGAGCTCGGGGATGCGCCCAGCCAGGAGGAAAACTCGGTCGCCTTTGCCTACCCCGAGCCCCTTGAGCACGTTAGCGAACCGATTGGTGAGCACGGACAAATCGTGGTACGTAAAGTCACGCACCTCGCCGTGCTTCCCCAGCCAGCGCAGCGCGAGGTGGTGGCGCCGTGGACCACTGAGGTGGCGAAGTGCCAATTGCCTATGGCGCTGTGAGAATGAGCCCCTTCTCCATGAGCGCTCTGGTTTCTTCCTGTGCTCTTCGGATTGTCTTCGAAGCTTTTGTCAGCAATTCGTCCTTCGTCAT
>CAZAYE010000582.1:0-1969 GCA_964489255.1 uncultured Enterobacteriaceae bacterium | reverse complement strand
CATGATGATTCTGGCCACTCCCTGTTCGATGGCCTTCAGCCCCACAGTCGCTGCCTCCCGCGGAAATACTTCCCACTCGTCCATCCTGGGGAGAATGTACTCTTCCGATAATCCTTTCTCTTCGGCACATTTGGCGATCTCATTAGCGGCGGCAATACACATCTCGTCCGTGATCGTCTTAGCCGCGACATCGAGGACACCGCGAAAGATAGCGGGAAAACCTAACGAGTTGTTCACCTGATTAGGGAAATCGGACCTACCGGTCGCCACGATTTTTGCTCCTGCCTCTTGCGCTTCCCAGGGCCAAATCTCTGGGACCGGATTGGCACACGCAAATATAATGGCATTTTTGGCCATCGCGGCGATCCATTCTGGCTTGATCACGCCTGGACCGGACTTCGACAGGGCAATGCAGACATCAGCTCCTTTCAGAGCTTCAGGGATTCCTCCCTTCTTCTGTGCCTTGTTCGTGATCTCACAAAGGTGCCATTTGACAGCATTGTCAGAGGTTTGGAGGTCCTTCCGCTCGTGATGGAGAATACCCCGCGTATCTACTATGACGAGATTCCCCGCGGGAAACCTAGCAGCACTCAGCACACGTGAGACCGCAACGTTCGCGGCCCCTGCCCCAATGAGGGCGATATTCACCTCTTCCTTCGCCTTCCCGACAACCTTCAAGGCATTGATCAGCGCCGCTAAGGTGACGGCAGCCGTGCCCTGCTGGTCATCGTGCCAGACTGGGATATCCAGCTCGGCACGGAGTCTATCCAGAATAGTGAAGCACTTCGGTTTGGCGATATCTTCCAGATTGATGCCCCCAAAGGTCGGCGCGAGCCACTTGCACGCCTGGATGATGTCCTCTGGGTTCTTTGTGCCCAAACAGATGGGGAAGGCATCAACACCACCCAGATATTTGAAGAGAACTGCTTTCCCTTCCATCACCGGCAACGCCGCCTGCGGTCCAATGTCACCCAGCCCCAGGACGCGGCTTCCATCTGAGACAATCGCCACAAAGTTTCCTTTGTTGGTATGGGCAAACACTCGTTCAGGATTCTGCGCGATCTCGCGACAGGGAGCAGCCACTCCTGGCGTGTACCAGATGGCAAAATCGTCCAGACTCCGAATTGGACACTTCGGAGTTACCGCCAATTTCCCCTGATAGAAAGGGTGAAGTCGCAAGGCATCAGCACTGGGTTTTTGCGCTTTGGCGAGCAGTTCTTCGACACTTAATGGCTTCGTCATTTTCCCCTCTGTCCACGGCACTGCATGTCTCTTGTGAGCGAATAGGCTGAACTGACGCTTTTCGAGTTTTCCGCAAGAGCCGTGCCAGA
Source organism: uncultured Enterobacteriaceae bacterium (assembly GCA_964489255.1). GTDB lineage: Bacteria > Desulfobacterota > Binatia > Bin18 > Bin18 > CAZAYE01. The sequence goes on along the minus strand of CAZAYE010000582.1, from coordinate 638 downwards.
ATATAATAGGACGATTACTCATAAGAGGTTGCAATCTCTCGCACCATCGCACCGCAAGCTCTCACAGGTGGAAAAAAGGACCGGGAAGGGTCGCAGAATTAAGAATTCCTCAAATGGGAATTCAGCACCCAGGTACGTATGCAGGCCGATCCGATGTCCGAGTGACGCCACGCTTCATACAACAATACCGCTTTATCCGTGCATGAGGACGAGTCCAACGAGTCCTCCGCCGAGGACAAGCCAGGCAGCATTGAGCCGCAAGCGCATGAGGAGCACAGCACTCGCAATTGCCAGGGTCGCAGTTGTAATATCTACTACCGCCGCCCAGCTCAGATGCCAGGTGACGACGGCCATGAGCGCCAGCGAGGCGACATTGACCCCATCGAGAAAGGCCCCAGCACTCGGGGAGCGGCGCAGACGAGGAATCAGCGGCCCACTCAGCGCCACAAAGACGAACGCTGGCAAGAAAATGCCACAGGTCGCTACCACAGCGCCCGGCATTCCACCGAGCACATAGCCGATGAAGGTGGCAGTGGTGAACACTGGCCCCGGCGTAATCTGGCCGACGGCAATGGCATCAAGGAGCTGTGCCTCAGTCAGCCACTGCCACCGGTCTACCAGGTCAGCACGAAGAAATG
>CAZAYE010000581.1:0-3367 GCA_964489255.1 uncultured Enterobacteriaceae bacterium | reverse complement strand
CGACGGTTGGGACTGATGAGTTGAGGATCCCAGTGCCACCGATAGCGGCCATCAGATCCTTTGCGCAAGTTTTTTTCGAGACCGCTCAAGTCCTTTGGTCGCGGCCGATGCGGAATATACTCCGCGACCGTGTCAGCTGCTTCTTCAAGACTGGCGAAGCCGTTTGGGCGCGCAGTCATAAAGGTGATAATACGGTCAACACCTTTCTGTTCAACCCGAGGAGTAATATCGACTAAGACCACCGCAGCACTCACTTGCTGCGGGGCTTCCCCTTCGGTCAGCAAAGCGGCCATACCCCCCAGTGAGGCGCCAACCAGGACAGGACGTTGCTTAAAGTGGGTCAAGACACGGTGTAGATCTCCCACGAAGACGTCGATCTGGTAGTTGCCATCCGGTGACCAACCACTGTCTCCATGACCGCGCAAATCTAAGGCAACCGCGTACCAGCCTTGCTCAGCGAGGGCACGTGCAGTTCCTCCCCAGGCGTGACGGGTTTGCCCGCCACCGTGTAACAAAAGGACTGGAGCAGCATCGCTCGCCCCCCACGCATCCCCAACGAGTTTCATTCCATCGCTTACTTGATAGCTCACCTGTTGTGGGCTGAGCTTCATTTCGCCATTGGCCATCTTTCTCCTCCTCTGTTCTTTTCTGCCTCTAGAGCTTTTTCTGCTACCAGGGCTCTCAGCTTTTTAAAGGACTACTGGTCGTGTAGCAAGGGGACGCTGCTTGCGTGGCGCCCGACCTCAGGGATAAGATCGCTGCACCTCATCGCAAAGGAGCCTCTTATGAGCGCCGAAAACGAGAAGATCGTTACCGAAATGTGTCAATCCCTGCTCAGCGCGGATATGACCAAGGTGGTTTCTTACCTGTCCGAGGATGTGGTGTATCACAATATCCCTTGGCAGCCGGTCACCGGACATGCGGGCGTGCGACAAGTCCTTGATCCTTTTGTCCACGGTGCGAATTGCGCCATTGTCCGTATGGATATTAAGAACACGACCTCCTCAGAGAACGTGGTCATGAATGAACGCGTGGAAACGTGGGTCAAAGGCAACGTGAGACTCGAATTGCCAGTCGTTGGCGTCTTCGAGGTGAAGAACGGGAAGATCACCCAATGGCGCGATTACTTTGATGCGGAGAGTGTCGCACCGCTCACGGAAGCGATTCAGCGTGGGTAGTCTCAGGCAAGTGTAGAAAAGGGTTCACATGGCATCTCCTGTCACGCTCTACTTGATTCGCCATGGTCGCGCGAGTGCCGGATTTGCCGAGGCGCTTGACCCTGGGTTAGATGAGGTCGGACGGATGCAGGCAGAAACTGTCACCAAAGAACTCGCTCCGCTCGGCCCCCTCCGGATCATCACAAGTCCACAGCGACGAGCCCGTGAAACGGCAGTACCGCTTGCAACGCTGTGGGGAGTACAGGTACGGATTGAGCAGGCGGTAGCAGAAATTCCCACGCCGACTCTGGATCTGCAAGCGCGGAGCGTCTGGCTTCATCAGGCCTTGAGAGGTCGCTGGAGCCAACTGCCCTCGGTCTATCAGCACTGGCGAGAACAGATTGCCGCCGCTTTGATCGCGCTTGGGACTTCAACCGTGGTCACCACCCACTTCGTCGCTATCAACGCCGCTGTGAGTGTCGCAACCGGCGATGATCGTATGCTCTGCTGCGAGCCAGATCATTGTTCGTGTACGGTTTTGGCAATAGTTGACGGGAAGCTTCGCCTCGTCGCTCTAGGGCGTCAACGCCCGACTCAGCTCCGCTAACCACAGGGGAGGGCTGCGATGACGACAATTTCGGCTGTTTCGCTGACCACTGATGCCGTCCCTGTACTGGAACCGCATCACTTTCCTGAAGACCGGCTCGAGTGCTATCTGCTTAAGCAGGTCGAAGGTTTCACCGCCCCGTTGAAGGTCGAGCAGACCCAAGGGGGAATGTCCAATCCAACTTTCATCCTCACCGACAGGGCAGGGCAACGCTATGTGCTGCGTAAAAAGCCACCCGGCAAGCTGCTGCCTTCAGCCCATGCGGTGGACCGCGAATTCCAGGTCATTTCCGCACTCTGGAACACGGATGTGCCTGTCGCGCGCCCCTACGTCCTGTGTCAGGACCCGTCTGTGATCGGCACCGACTTTTATATTATGTCCTTCGTTGAAGGGCGCGTCTTTCGCGTTCAGACCCTGCCCCACCTGGAACCAGCAGCACGGCAGGCGATCTATACCGCTATGATCGATACCCTCGCTAAGCTCCACAATGTGGATTACCAAGCAGTGGGCTTAGAGAGCTACGGCCGAGTGGGTGGGTACCTGAGCCGCCAAGTCACTCGCTGGTCCCAGCAGTATGAAGCCAGCAAGACCGACGATCTACCAGCGATGGACAAGCTCATGGCTTGGCTCCTGAAGCATATCCCGGCGGATGATGAAACCACGATCGCACACGGGGACTACCGTTTGGAGAACCTCATCTTCCACCTGACCGAGCCGCGCGTCCTCGCGGTGATTGATTGGGAACTCGGCACGTTAGGCGCGCCACTGTCAGACTTGGCATACAACTGTCTTCCCTACCATGTATCTGATCCCACCCGAGGCGACATCACGAATCTTGACTATGCCAGCTACGGTATTCCTTCTGAGGAGGAGCAGGTCGCTCGCTACTGCGCCCAGACCGGAAGGAAAGAGATTGAGCACTGGAATTTCTACGTCGTGCTTTCCTTATTCCGGTTGGCTGCGATCTCCCAAGGCGTCTACAAGCGCGGGCTCGATGGCAACGCCAGTTCGCCTGAGGCGCTCACTCGGCATGATCGGTGTAGGGTTCTCGCAAATGCGGCTTGGGAACTGGTAGAGAAAGGGCTCTAACAATTTGATATTCCTATGCATTCCTGGCAAGCACTCCCTAACGTGCCTTTAAAACCTGCAGGGCAGATCACTGCGGACTTGATTGCACGTGGTATCGCCGACTTTCGCACTGCCGGCCACTACCTCCACCAGCTTCCCTATGGACGGAACTCAGATCGGTCCGATTGCAGGCTCGTCCTGCCCGAAGGACGGGGGACGTGCAGTACGAAACACGCTTTGCTCGCTGAACTTGCCCAAGAGCAAAATCTTCTCGTCGTGCTCACTCTTGGAATCTACGAAATGTGTGAGCGTAACACTCCAGGAGTGGGAGCCGTTCTCGACAGATACGAACTCTTGTATATTCCCGAAGCCCATTGCTACCTGACGTACGCTGGGACGCGGATCGATATCACCCGTTCTGGTGCTGATCCTGCTGACCCGATTGATCGACTTCTTTACGAGGAAGCAATCATCCCCGAACAGATCGGCGACTATAAGGTGCAGCTTCATCAGCGGTTTCTACAGAGTTGGATTG
>CAZAYE010000580.1:0-3371 GCA_964489255.1 uncultured Enterobacteriaceae bacterium | reverse complement strand
CGGCGCGCCGCGGCGCTGGCGGCGCCCCACGGGGGGCAGGAAGCAACGCAACGAGGGCGCCGCGCGCCGCGAGCGGAAGCCGCTCCTGCGGCTGGAGCGCGAGCCCGGCGACCAGCGGCCTACCGCCCGCCGAGCAAAGGCAGCCCTCCCCGTCCAGGCCCGCTAGGCTGGGAGGCTCGTCGGCTTCTTCTTCCAGACTGCTCGCACGATGAGCAGCACGAAGATCAGGCCGAGCCCGAGCGCCCTGACCACTTCGACTATGACCGGGAGCCGTGCCGTGTTGCCGGAGCTGCTCAAAAGAAACGCGTCGGTTGCCTGTCTCTGGCTGTCAGCCGCGTACACGACGCTGAAGAGGACCACGGCGAAGAGCGCTGAAGCGACCAGCGCCTCCCTCTCCCCAATCCATTCGCGCCGTGACCAGAACCAGACTGCGAAGGCCAGGACGGCGACGATCGATGCGCCGTAGAAATCGTTCCACATCCAGCCGATATACTGCTCCGCCAGCGGACGAAGTTGCTGCTCATAGTCCTCGACAACGTGCGTCTGCGCGATCCGGTTCCCAACCAAGCAGACCGCAAGAGCCGGGTGCAGTGCGAGCGCGAGAAACCAGTTGCGCCAAGCGGGTAGTGCGGATCCCGGTGCGCTGGGAAACTGCTTGGGCGACAACAGGCCGAAGAGCGCGAACTCGACAAGGCCCATTGCGAGGGGGACGATACTGTCGAAGAGGTTGGCGCGGGAATTCGTGAGGAGTACGCCCCGGCCCCAAGTCATGTAGGAAACGGTTATTGCAGCGAGGGACGTGACCCAAGGGATCAGCCTTTTGCAGTCCCGGCGGTCGTGGCAGATCTCCAGCCCCACCACAACGGCCGAGTACAACGCGATGCCCTTGATGATGCTTCCAATAGCGAGGTAGTTGTCGTGGGGATAGTCCTTCAGCCGTGCGAGAACGGTAGCTGCCTGTAGCGGCTCTGGCATATGGCCTCCTTGCCCGTACGCACCAAATCTCTGGTCTCTTAGGCTGGAAGCGGGCCGGAGCGGCAGCTTGTGTAAGCCAGCAGCGGTGCGGGACGTACTGGCGGCTCAAGCCTCCAACCAACGCCTACGAGGTTAGCTGACGGGTTCGAGCTGGTTGGTTCGCCCTCCCGGCTTGCGCCGTGATTCACCCCTGAAGCTCGGGTCCCCCGCTCCGCGCTGCCGCGCGGACTCGGCGATCGGAGCTATAGTGCTCCCGTCGGTCCCTGGAGGTCAACCCCGGGCGCGCTACGTGGCCTTCGGCACCTGCGCTGCAGTCCCGACGGCGCGCCCGTACAGGTTCACCAGGCGGCCGTCTGGTGTGGTATGGGGAACGACCAGGCGGCTACTGCGCCAATCCCGCGCCGCGTGACGACCCGCACCCGCCTGACCATGGCGCGGCAGAGACAAGCCACTACGATTGAGGCTGCCGATATCTACGCAGGAGCCGTACGACTAGACCCACAGGAATCACCGGTGACAAAAGCACTAGAAGTACGCCTATAAGGGACACTTGGATTAGCCTGCAGAGGGTAACCAGAGGCCGGGGGAATGACCATACTCCTTCTCGAACTCCTCTGCGCACACGCGGTGAGGAATATAATGAAGAAAAGAATGACGGCTTTGCTGGAGTACCATTCTTTTGTGCTAGTAGTTGGAGTATATCGTACTTAAAGTTAAGAATTGCCTCACAATATATGCATTGAACATGTGGGAGATATGTATGAAAAAAAACCGCTTTTTCTTTATCTGAAGTTGGCTGTTCAAATAGTTGATAAAAAGTCGCTTTTCTATCTTCTGGTAGTTCCTCATCTATCCTATCTACTATGTTCAATAGAATAACCCTTGCGGCTTCATTTAAAAACTCCTGTTGCTCCTTTCTGGATGCGCGATCTAAATTGGCGATTTCTAAGATTTTGCCTCTTTTCAGGATTTTGATGATAGCCTGAACGAAGGTCATCATGGGTTCCGGACCCCTTGTGCGATCCTTGACACCAGTGCTGTGCAAGAGACGAGAAGCACTCCGTGCCGTCTCGCTTTGGTTGAGGGATGATGGGGCAGAGACCCCAGACACGGATTCCGAGCACAAAGACTGATGGTCAGCCAGCAGCTGCAAGACGCGCTAGGCAATAGGCCTACAGGACAAGCGCCGGTGGAGACCTTGTTGCCCGATTTTCCGCTTAAAACGCAAACCCAAGGGCTCCAGAGCGAAGAGGATTTCCTCTCGCTTGCCCTGGGGTATCTTACCCCATAACTGGCAGAGGTCCTCTAGCGTGTCTGCATCCCCACACTCTCCTAGAGCACTCGCCGCTTCCCGCCGTATCTGGTCGTCTGCGTCCCCCAATAGCTGACAAAGAATGGGGACGATCTTGGAATCTGCTCGGCCGAATGATTGTAAGACTCTGATAGCAGCCAGGCGCACCTGCGCACTGGGGTCCTGTTGTACTGCCCTGATCAGGGTTTCTGTGACGTCTGGATGAGCCGCATCTCCTATGTGCCCGAGTGCCTCGATAACCCTCTCACTGACCTCATCGCTCTCATCCAGGTACGTTTGGAGGAACTTGGTCAGGATCTGAGGCGCAAGGGGAGGAAACTGTAAAAGACTTTTTATGGCCTTAGTGCAAACCCAGATATTACGATCATGGCGGATAATCTCAATGAGGGCTTGCAGGACTTGGGAAGCAGGACCCCTGCTGTTTTCCAGTGCTTCTATGGCCTTCATCCGTTCCCAGAAATACGTGCCTTCCTGGAGAGAGGGGCTTGGGAGCGGTGGATACCCAGGCGGATCGTCCACTTGTAGGGCATCGCGTGAGGATGCTTGGCCCGCAGTGCTCTCGCGCTTCTGGACCACCTGGCCCAGGAGTGCAACTATGCGCGGATTGGAGCGCAAGATTTCCTGTAGGGTAACCGTGGGACTCTCAAGAAGACCACGTGAGCTCAGTCTATTGAAGGGCAAGGCGTCTGCCTGGAGAAGGGCAGATATGACTTGCAGCACCACTGCTTCTGTCCCAGATGCTTGTGTGAACTCTTCGATGGTGCAGCTTGCGGTTGCTGCACTGCTTATCTCGTCCATGGCCTCGTGTAGGAGAGACCGGAGAGGCTCTATGAGGCCTTCCATCGCTGCCTGGCTCACATGAATGCTCTTATCTCCGATTGCCTCAAGCTTGGTGAGAATTATCTCAGGAGTTATATGTCCCATCTTTATCAAGACATTCGCTGCCGCCTCGCGAACGAGCGGATGGTCATCCCGACGTGCTACCATCTGGCAGATCCCCATCATCTGGTCCTCGGGAAACCTGCCGATCTCCTCTACGCTGTCCAGGCGACGCCAGAGGTCGGCAGAGACCAGCCCAGACGTA
>CAZAYE010000579.1:0-3372 GCA_964489255.1 uncultured Enterobacteriaceae bacterium | reverse complement strand
AAACGTCGCGAGGACATCCTCAGTCGTTGGGTTAATAGATTGGAGAAGGTCGTGTGTTGCCATAAGTTAACTTCCTCGTCCACCGCAACACCAAGATGGTAGTAGCGCTTGAGGATGATCTCTCCGGCTTCGGGATCAAGGCTCGCGTTGAAGCGCGGGAATTGCTTCAGTGCGGCGACTACAGCTTGCATCACTAATACAGTGAGACTGAGCTTCCCGCTGTGTTTTTCGATGGCTTCTTGATGTTGGCGGCGGAACTTCTCGAGCTCAGTGATGTCAGCAACGTCTTGATGGGTGACATGCGGAATCTGTGACCACGCCAGTGTCATCTGCTTGACCGTCGCGCGGCGGATGCTGCGAAGCGGCATCTGCCCAACATTCCTGACACCTAAGATCACGCTTGTTTTCTTCCTTCTGCGAAGCCAAAGGGAGGGCAACAGAGCGCTTATCCTTAGTGCACTTCGCCTTCAGGGGAGCAAAGATTGGACCATCTATTCCCTCTGCCGAGTTCTCTGATTTCTGTATGCCAGGACACGGCGCGGGAAATACGAGCGTCTCTCGTGTGGAGAATTTCCTCACAGCCGATGTGAGGACGAGCAAACAACGAGAGAGCACCTCTTCTGTCTTGACTGTTGGCCAGTGAATGCGCCGGTGCTTGTAGAAAGACAATGCCGACTTTTTTAGGCATCTCTCTTGCGTAAGGTTCACAACCTGAAAAACTTTAAGACAAAGGGGAAGGAGAAGAAAAGGTATGAGAGCATGGAAAGAAAATACACTGCTGCAGAAATGGCAGAGATTGCTCGGGAGACTGCCGTAAAGGTCGGCTGTCAAGCCCTACACTGGTGGCAGGATGAGGGAGATCCGAGCCTTCTGTATATTGAAGCCAAACCCACGCTACTGCCTCACCAATCTCTTTTGGTTCAGCTCAAAGCAGTATTACCTCAGTACCCACAGTCGACGGGATGATCAACTGTGAAGCCTCACTAGAGGCCAGTGTTCGCACTCTAGAGAGACAACACTCTAAGTGACATTGCTAGGGTCTCTTTCCTTCCCGCGGTTAGCTGTTTCTCCTCTCCCGCCATCGGCGCCGGCGTGATCGCCGGCGGTTCAGGGCTCGGTGTTAGCACTTCTTAGCCTTCTCTTCGGGTTTTGTTTTTAGAGCTGTAAAGCCGGCTCAGGCAGAAAGCGGTATAGGGTTTGCTTAAAAATGCGGGAACGAAACGTTCTTCCTGAGCGCTAGAACGGGTGGATTGCTAATGAGGCATAAAAAATCATGACCACGCAAGATGACAATTCCGAGGCAATGGCTGCGCTCGCTCAAGAAACTGCACTAAAAGTTGGTTGCCGAGCGGTGCGGTGGTGGCAGAACCGGAGCGACCCCCGCCGTTTGTATATTGAGGCCAACCATACCCTCCTTAACGGCCAGCTATTCCCTGTATTGCTCCAAGCAATTGTACCTCAGTTGCAAGAGCGCTCCATCCAAGACAAGCAAAAAGAAGATCAGTCAGCTGTTCAACGAGCGGGCACTACCATGCCGACTGTGTTGAAAAAGCCACTCAAGCGACGGGACTTTCTCACAAGGAATACAACAGATGATACGCTCAGCAGACGCACACAAATCTAGCAACAAAGCCCGAGTAATCAGGTCAGTATTCGGTTTTCGCTCTCAGACGCTCATCCGAGAATCCCGACATCTCAGAGCGTCTGAGACCGACCACCTGCTGCGCTGCGCGTCCGAGGCCGACGCGCGGCCCCTACCGAAGACCAAAGGAAAAATATCAGCAACAACAAAAAGGCGCTAGGGTTTGCGAGGCCGGTTAATTACAGGGTCACTTCTGGTATGAGTATTGCGCCTCTCTAGCGAAGAGGAATTCTTCCTTGAAAGGAAAGGAGCGTGCGTATGAGAGGTCTATCGTCATTGGCACTTGTGGCGCTACTAAGCGTTGGCAGTGGCGGGCCGGCCGTGACCCCCTCCCCCGTGGTCCCAGATATGCCAGGAGAGAGTTGTGAGCAGACTCCTGACACGGCCAAGCCACCAGGCTCTGAGAAGACCGCCATCCCAGCCACCGTGACTGGGATCGATCGGGCGCAGGGCGTCCTCAATTTAGAGACGGAGGTGGGACGCGCCCAAGTCATAGCTCCCCCAGAAGTACTGCAGGATCTCCACGTCGGCGATCAGGTGGAACTGTGTATGGCAGATGAAGAGCCCAGCCAAAACCTCCTCCAAGACCCTATTATCACCTAATCAGTCTCATCCAATGAGGGTGAACGCGCGATAATCAAGATTCACGCCGCGCTTTGGGCCTCATACATTTCGGCGCGAGCGAGAACGGAACTGAGAGGTTACGGCCGCAGGGTGAAAACCCTGTTCGGGCTGTGACAGGCTCAGCCTGAACGGATACTGCCCCAGTTGAATCGCGACTTGGCATCACTCTTTGCGGCTCTTCTTCACCTTAAGTTCCATCCACTCTGGATCGACCTCCTGCATCACCTCTTCTCTCAGCTGAGGATAGAGGTGGACGAAATCAGGGTGATGACGTTTGATAAACCTTCTCAAGACTTCCACCTCAATCTTTAAGGTGTCGATAGCCGAGAGGAGATCCAGCTTAGTCTGCTCGGCCAAAACGGCAGCGGCTTCGATTTCTTTCTGGAACAGGCGAAATTGCTGCTGAATGTCCACTTCTTCCATGGGATCCCTCCAATTGTTCAGTTGGCCGTAGGGTGTCTCCGGACGCTGCATTACCAGCAGGTGCATACGTCATGCCGAAGGCAAATTTTCCTCACGGTGCGTCGCACAGAGTACCAGGGAGATTTTCGGTCACTCTCTCTTGTAGACAATCCCCTAATGACTCAGCTCCTGCTCCAGAGAGTAATCCTGCCGTCTATCTAGCCCCAGAGGCGCGTGGTGGCGATCCGCGCGCCCTCGCTACAGGCTTTGAGCTTGGCCCAGACAATATCTGCGGCGACCAGCTCAATGCCAGCAATCGTGCCGAACCCACAATCCGTGCCAGCGATCACGCGACTCCGATCCCCTACCACCTCAACCGCCTGACAGAGGCGATCCGCCACCACCTCTGGGTGCTCAATGTAGTTGACCGTCGAGTCAATCACCCCGGGAAGCAAAAGCATCGACTCCGGCAGCGGATATTTCTTGAGCACCTTGTACTCGTGCTGGTGGCGCGGATTGGCCATCTCCAGGGACAGGGCCCCAACTTTCGCCTGGTACAGAAGAGGTAAAATATCCTCCAGCGGCACGTCATGATGGTGCGGCCCATCATAGTTGCCCCAGCACACATGCAAGCGCACACGCTCCGGCGGGATGTTTTGGATCGCCAAGTTGAGCGCCGCAATATGCATCTCGACGATCTGTTG
>CAZAYE010000578.1:0-3372 GCA_964489255.1 uncultured Enterobacteriaceae bacterium | reverse complement strand
GTTCGTTACAGTAGCCGAACATCAGCACGCGATCCTCAATGTTGGTGGGGATCAATGGTGGGTCCGGCTGTAGTCGTTCTGCCAAAAAGAGTTGTTGAATCCAAGTCGAGCGAGGCGGTTCGTCGTTCCAGGCGGCCACTGGGGCAGTGGTCTGTGCAGTCCACTCTTGCAAGGCACGGTTTTCTCCGCCAATTTCTTGGCGTACTCGAACATAGGGAATCTTTTTCACGTAGAAGATTCCTTTCGCTGCCTCACTCCACGGGCCTGGCACCCCGGGGGAAAGCACGAGCCGGAGCCCAGACATATTTCTGGCTTGTTCAACACTGATGTATTCTGCCATGATGGTCCTCCTCAGACAGGCCTCCAAGGTGGGGGAAGGAGGCGCGGCCGTGCGCTACGAGAAAAAGAGCAGCTACAGAGGGCTGCCCCTCCACTGCTCTCCGCGGTGTGTCACTCGGCCATGAGATATTACATCCCTTCTTCGCACCTCCCCGGCGAGTAGCGGTAAAAAACTGTGATGGTCCGCTCCTTGAAGAACCACTGCCCCTGTTCTTTCACCAGCACGTCATCATAGCGACCAGTCACCACCCGAACAGAACCGTCTTCTTCGACCGAGTCAGCGTCGAAGTAGGTGGAAGAAGTTGCGGTATTACCGCTGACAGTCATCAACGGTTCGTAGATCTTGTGGCGCATATGGTGGTACTGGCCGGGGCGCTGCTGGAAGAAGCGACCGTACCAGGCCTGGATGGTGTCACGACCAGTGTGCGTTTGCCCACTCTCAAATGAGACCGAGAACACTGCATCGCGATGGAACAAGGGGCCGAGGTCTTCGAGCTTCCCCCGGTCAAGGGCGTAGCAGTAGAGGCTGAGGAGCTGCCGGGCTCCTTCGTAGTCACTAAGCGTTTCGGCCTGCTTCGCAGGCGGTGAAGCTGGGGTCCGACTTACTTGTTGCCCCCGCCGGGCGGGCTTCCTAACCGCTTTTGTTGGCTTACGCGCAGCCTTGGTTTTCTTTACTACCCGCTGTATCGCCATCGCTGCTTCCTCCTTGTCGGTTGACAGTCACCGCCCTTTGTTGAACAGTGCTGAGAGATTCTGCAATTAGGATGAACCCCTTGTCAAGCCGAACTTTTCGTTCCCCTCTTAGGCTTCACCCATGAAATTACCCTCTCAGGCAGGGCTCCGCGAGATTTTGCGCCTGGCCTTGCCAATTATTGCCTCGATGGCGTCGGCCACAGTGATGGGCTTCGTCGACACCTGGATGGTCGCCTTGGTGGGGACTGCCGAGGTAGCCGCGGCGATGCCTGCCGGTATTATTGCCTATACCTTGACTGCCCTCCCTCTGGGGATCGCCCAGTGTGTAAGCACCTTCACGGCGCAATCTCTGGGTCGGAGGACTCCCGAGGAGGGAGCGATGTTTGCCTGGCAGGGACTCCACCTCAGTGTAGTGGTTGGAGTTGCCTGCTTTATTCTGTGGCCGGCTGCACCAGGGTTTTTCTCACTGTTCGGCCACGAGCCCGAAGTGGTTGCCCTGGAGATTGTTTACTTTCGCATTCGTCTCTGGGCAGTCGGGATGGCGGTGGCGGTCGGTGCATTGAACGGGTTTTTTTATGGCATCCACCGTCCCCTGATTCCCCTGATTGCCATGGTTATCGACAACATAGTAAATGTCCTGCTCTGTTACGTGCTGATCTTTGGAAAACTGGGTATGCCCGCCTTAGGGCTGACAGGAGCGGGGTTAGCCTTCGTGTTGAGTTATGCCGTGCAGTTAGGGGTGATGCTGTGGGCATTTCTCTCGCAGGTGGTTCACTCTCAGTTTTCTACTCGCACGGTTTGGCGGTTGGATTGGCCGCGTTTCCGTCAGCTCGTCCATATCGGCTGGCCGGCTGGCATGCAGTCGGCGGTCGATGTGCTGGGGTGGGGCGTTTTGATTGTGTTGATGGTCGGGCGCTTCGGGAAGGAACAACTGGCCGCGAGTAACATCACGATCCAGTACATGACCATCTCGTTCATGCCCGGAATCGGGCTGGCGCAGGCGCTGACCGCCTTGGTTGGACGTTACATTGGGGAAGGGAAAGTAGAGCTGGCGATCCAGCGAGTCCACGAAACACTTTTCCTGGCGTTAAGTTACATGGTGCTGATGGCCGTACTCTACTGGACCTGCCGGGAGCCGTTCATGGCCTTTTTCAATACGGATCCTGTAGTCATCCGCGCCGGCAGCAACATTTTGCTTTGCGCAGCGATCTTCCAAGTGTTTGACGGGATGGGATTCACCTTTGCCGGTGCCCTGCGTGGCGCTGGCGATACGCATTGGACCGCCGGTCTCACGATTGCCCTTATGCTTGCTGTTTTCGCCCCACTGAGCCTGGGTACGGTAATGTTTACGAACTTAGAATCACTGGGACCGTGGCTGGCCGGTACGGTCTACGTCATTCTGCTCGGGCTGGCTTTGCGATGGCGTTTCGCCCAGGGGAAATGGCGGGAGATTGATATTTTCGCTGCTGAGGAAGGGCGGAAAGTAGTGGAGGCTGTGGTTTCACGGGAGGTCGCGGGGTAGGGTTCTTTTAGTTGTCAGTTGCCAGTTACCAGTTGCCAGTAGGAGAGGTTACACACTTTTTCTACTGAGAACTGACAACTGAGAACTGACAACTGTTCATTACGCTGCTGCGCTCTGTTGTGGCGCGCTGATGCCCATCGCACCAAGCCGCTCAACGGCTCGTTCACTCATCAGCCCTACACGGGCCAGGTTGTTCCACAGGGAGGAGTGGAAATCTTTTTTGAAATACTTGCGGAAGAACACGTATTCATTCTTTTGCGCAATTTGATGACGCATCTGCTTAATGTCTTCTATCTCCGCACCGCTGAATCCCACGGCTTCGTACGCCTCACGCGGGAATTGCCCGCCGAGGAGACCGGCCGCGGCTTCGCAGGCGAAATCTTCAACCTCGCGTCGCTCGCGTTCAGAGAGTTCAGACACCTGACCGGGCAGGCTTAACATGCCGAAGCCCATGTGGCGTGACTCGTCGGCGAGAATGCGTTTACAAATTGAGCTAATCAGCGGATCCTGGCTGTGCTGCTCGAGCATGCGGAAGAGAGAGACGGCCAGGGTCTCGGCAACTAACTGCGTGCCAACAGTTTTGAGATACCACTGCGGCATCTCCAAGATGCGGTTAAACAAATTGCGCAGACTGGACGTGAGCGGATACGTGACACCGACTTTGTCGTGCAGATAACGCGTCAACACCTCAGAGTGCCGGGCTTCGTCCACGACCTGAGTGGCCATGAAAAACTTGGCATCGATATCTGGCAGGATATTGACCAATTGGCTGCAGACCAGCATGGCGAACTCCTCGCCGTACATCAGCTGGCTAATCC
>CAZAYE010000577.1:0-3375 GCA_964489255.1 uncultured Enterobacteriaceae bacterium | reverse complement strand
ACACGCGTAAGATCGTCGGCAGCGTCAGATGTGTATAAGAGACAGCCGCGGCGCCCTCAAATATGGTCGTTTAGTCTCTCCACGGGAAATGCGTCACACCGACCTGATTGTGTGCGGCTCAGTCGCGGTCGGTCGCGACGGCGCTCGGTTGGGAAAAGGTGGGGGATTTTCTGATCTGGAATACGGCCTCCTCCGAGAAGAAGGGAAGGTCCGCGAGCTGACGCCGGTGGTCACAACCATTCACCCGCTCCAACTGATCTTGTATAAGATCCCGATGTTTCCCCACGATGTCTCGGTCGATTTCATCGTCACCCCCAACGAGGTTATGGCCACGCGCTCCATTTACCCTCGGCCCCGCGGTATTTATTGGGATTTGCTCCGCGCGATGAAGATCAACGCCATCCCGATCCTGCGCAAACGTCTGCGCCAAGGTGGGACAGGAACACGGCAAGTCTAGCTTCTAAAATAACAAAAATAAGGATTGCTAACCCTGCCAGACTAGCACCGAGAGTTCAATATCACGTTCAATAAAACCTCAGCGAACAAGGAAGACACCGATGAGGCAAGCATACGTTGAGCAACGCGGCGGCGGGTACTGGGTACGAGGCACGCGCGTGTCGCTGGACTCGATTGTGTATCGGTTTCTCGAAGGTCTCTCCCCTGAAAGCATCGCTGACTGCTTCCCTGGGCTTACACTCGAACAGGTCTATGGTGCGATCACCTATTACTTGGGGCATCGTACTGAGATCGATGCATATCTCAAAGCTGCTGACAATGAGTATGAAGCCTTTCGGCAACGCGTGCGTGCCGAGTATCCGCGCTTAAGCCGCAGACTGGACGAACTGCTCCAGCCCAGTCAGAACCTTCGCCCATGAAACTCCGGTTTCAGGCTGATAATGACCTTGATCATCGCATCGTCATCGCAACCCGACGGTTAGAGCCAGCCATCGACTTTCAGCCTGCACCTGCACTTGGTCTGCATTTACGTGTGCCTGATGACCGTGTGCTGGAGCTGGCTGCAGAGCAAGGCCGCGTCTTGGTGTCGCACGACCGGAAAACGATGCCGGAACATTTCGCCCGGTTCATTGCCACTCACACCTCGCCAGGATTGATCATCGTGTCGCGAAAGTTGTCAGTCGGTAAAGCGGCGGAATGGATGCATCTCCTCTGGGCGGCCAGCGAAGCTGAGGAGTATGTCAATTCTATCTACAGTCTACCGTAAAGCACCTTACCAATGTTAATCCGTCATCTCCTTGCCCAAAGGAGACCCTTTTCTATGCTCCAGGAATTTTCCTTGTTTCTGTTGCCCGTGGATTCAGGATAGACAATAATAAGCACACCAATTCGCGTCTCGTGTAAAGATTAGTCATGAGCCTATAGTACTGACAGTTTTCTCGATCGCCTGACGCAACGTGGCGTTTATCAACGTGTCCCGCCTTCTGCCAGACCGCTCTGCCTCTTGCTCGAAATACGCCAAGACATCAGAGTCGAGTAAGACATTGACGCGCACTTTGGTTCGTCGGTCTCTTCCGCGCAGGACAGGGGCGGCTGACTCGACTGCATCCGTTTCCTCCAGGCTCGTGATAATTCCCCGCTCTACCTTTGCCCGCCGATAGCTTTCCTCTGCATTCCGTCTGATACCACCGCCGAGAATAACATTGTAGGGAACGATCAACCCGTCACAGACGATCTGCCCTTTCCAAGGCAGGAGCACCGCCTGAAGCATCACCGGCAGAGGCAATGGCATCATGTCCGCCAACTCGGTAGTCAACCCCAGCACCCCATAGACTTTGGGCGGTTCGTGCTCGTCCAGCAGGAGCGTGAACTTCTTGAGATCGCGCAGGGCGATGAATGTCCCGCGCAGCGCTCGACGCCAGGCGGTAATAAGGTCTAGTTCGGCATCACTCCAGCCATCAGGGTTCTCGCTCACATAAGCGTCGAGCAGGTGCAGATTGTCGTAAAGCTGGTCCCGAATCTTGACCTTTACCTCCAGCGAACAGGCGCGAAAGCTCGCGAGGTCGTGGACCCCTTCGGTACTTCCCAGCCGTCCAGCAACAAAGCCTAGCAGAGCAGGATACAAGCGCAGAAACAGCGCAGCATCTTCGGGCGGGAGCAGCACAGGAATTCTCTCTTTTTCCTAGCTATTCGTCTTCTTCCTCGAAGTCTGGATATTGAGGCGGCGAGGCTCCGACCTTCTCGATGATTTTTGGATATTTTCCTGTATACGGCCCGGTTTCAATTGCACTCACCTCAAGCTCGTGTGCCCAATTATCCCCAAAGTCAAAAGTGTAACCAAAGTGCTGTCCTTCTTTGAGGCCGAGAGAATCAAGGGTAGTCTCCTGGGGATCACCACACGAGTCCTCCATCTGGTCGAAAACGCCGCTGAAGATATACAGCCGCGAGCGGTCCCGGGGACTTTTCCCCAGGTTGAACTCGTACATATGCTCCTCCTCTCGGTCATATGCCTTAAAAATCACAAGATGTAGGTCGTGGAGGGTCTGATCACCTCGGATCTGGATCTTCCGCGAGATGACCTGACCGCCGAACTTCTCACCAACAGGACCGCCTATCAGGAAGACTTGGAGTGTGTATAGATGAGGAGATGAAACTGATCTAGAGGTGCGGAAAGACGAAGGAGACGTTTTTCTCTTTCCCATAAGAGTAGCCTTTCCTTAAAAGCGAGAGCAACCACCCTCTCGCTCTCAGCCGGTGCCACTAAGATGCCCAGAGGGGGGTCCTGGGTGCCCGCCTGCGCGGGCACGACGGGGCTTTTCGTCATTCCCCCGAAAACTCCCTTTCATCGTCAAGGGTGATCAAAGTTCATGGTCATTCCCGCGAAAGCGGGAATCTAGGCGGACGTTCGTGCTCCTCTTGTATGCAGCTCATGTACTGCTTTCAGCGCGAGTTCCACCGCCTCTGCTGGCGTTTGCACGACTTGAACTCCTGGCACGCTTGACCACGCTTGGATTCCGATTACGGTCTTTCCTAACTTCAGCGCCAGAGCCACTTCTGATTGCGTCCCATACGAGCCGGGCAACGCGATCACCGCATCA
This sequence comes from uncultured Enterobacteriaceae bacterium, assembly GCA_964489255.1. GTDB lineage: Bacteria > Desulfobacterota > Binatia > Bin18 > Bin18 > CAZAYE01. The sequence continues at coordinate 322 of CAZAYE010000577.1, read as the reverse complement.
CCAGACGCTACGACTAACACGTTGCGCGCCTCACCCATGCCAGAGGGAATCGCTACCGTAATCGAGGGATTCGCCGCTGCAGCATCGTATGATGGGAGGATTCCTACCGTCAGTCCACCAACCGCAGCCGCTCCCTTCGCAGCCGCAGCCATGACCCCTCCGAGACCGCCACATATCACCACTGCTCCACGTTGTGCCAACAGACGCCCCACCTCCTCTGCCCAACTGGCGACCTCGGCCGGAGGCTGCCCGTCTCCAATCACCGCGATTTGAACTTTGCCCCTCATCAGGAAAAGAGCACCTCCCGTAGTTCAAGGATAGA
>CAZAYE010000576.1:0-3379 GCA_964489255.1 uncultured Enterobacteriaceae bacterium | reverse complement strand
AGATCATGCCTAGTCTCGTGGGCTCGGAGATGTGTATAAGAGACAGCCTTGGTACGGGTCAAACCAGCTATCGAAAAGGAGCGCCTTGAGCGGCGCCTGCACCTCCCCTCGTGGTGGAGGAAAGGTACGAATAATCCCTTCGAGGACCTGGGGAATTCCCCGTCCCTCCTTAGCACTGGCTAAGATCGCTTCGCTCCCATCGAGCCCGATGACTTCCTCGAGCTCCCGACGCACTCGCTCCGGGTCGGCACTCGGTAAGTCGATTTTGTTAATGACAGGGAGGAGTTCCAGATGATGGTCTAAGGCCAGGTAGGTGTTGGCCAGCGTCTGCGCTTCTACTCCTTGGGTCGCGTCAATGACGAGAATTGCGCCCTCACAGGCCGAAAGGCTGCGCGAGACCTCATAGGAAAAATCCACATGCCCTGGCGTATCGATAAGATTGAGAGCGTATTCTTGCCCATCCTGCGCCTGATACCGCAAACGCACAGTGCGCGCTTTGATGGTGATACCCCGTTCCTGTTCGAGATCCATCGTATCGAGGAATTGGGCCCCGCTCTCTCGCTCGCTAATGGACCCAGTAGACGACAGCAGCTTGTCGGCCAGGGTCGATTTGCCGTGGTCGATGTGGGCAATGATGCTGAAGTTACGGATGTGGTTGGTGTCGATCATGCCGTGTACGAAAATAGGCAACTGTCTGTCGCAATCCGTCCTCTAATGTTACTTCGGGACGCCAATTCAGCACTTGCGCGGCACGGTGCCAGGCGAGGACACTACGGCGCTGTTCTCCTGGTTTGGCAGGGCCATGGATCTCGGGCGCCGAGGAACCAGCAAGATCCCGAAGCGTTCTAAAGAGCTGATTCACATCTGTTTCGCTGCCAGTGCCAATGTTGATCGGTCCGGTGTAGTTGACCTGAAGAAGTGAGAGGTTGGCTCGGGCAACATCACTGACAAACAGGTAGTCTCGCGTCTGTTTGCCGTCACCGTTCACGATCGGTTGTTGCCCCGCTAGAATACGCAGGGTAAAGATCGCAACAACGCCAGCCTCACCATGCGGATCCTGACGTGGGCCATAAATATTCGCGTACCGCAGAGCAATATAGGGGATACCATACTCAACGTAGTAAAAGTAGAGATAGTGTTCCCCGGTTCGTTTGCTCACGCCATAAGGACAGATGGGGCGGGTGGAATGCTCCTCGTCGGCGGGAAAACTTTCTTGCTCGCCGTATACTGTCCCGCCAGAGGAGGCGAAGATGAATTTCTTGACCTTTGCTGCGCGCGCGCCTTCCAACACATTGAGCATCCCGAGAATGTTGACACGCGCGTCAAAAAGCGGATCAGCAACCGAGCGGCGTACGTCCATCTGGGCCGCGTGGTGGTTCACGACCTCAACCTGTTCCTTCACCATCATTTCACGTACTGCAGGATCTTGAATGTCAGCCTGCACGAAACGGGCACGGGGGTTAAGATTCTCTCGCTTGCCAGTCGAGAGATCATCGACCACAATGACGTCGTGACCAGCATTCACGTAGGTATCGACGACATGCGAGCCAATAAACCCGGCTCCACCAGTAACCAATATCCGCACGACAACTTCTCTTTCAGCCCTGACTCCGTAGGAGTGCACAGCTGTGCACCTCTCCATGGTATGACTTCGCCACGAACTTACCGATAGCCCACCACCTCTTACCAGTCTCTAACGAAATAGCCTTTCTGTCATCCTGAAATGACAAGGCGAGATATGTATTCTCAATCTTTCCTCAGTCTCTATTTTCTTCTGTTTCTCACCGCGTTTCTACCTTTTCACGAAAGTAAGCAATCGTCTCTCGTAAGCCATCTTCGAGCGACACTTGCGGTTCCCAGCCAAGCAGGCGGCGGGCGAGCCCAATGTCCGGTTGTCGAACTTTAGGGTCATCTACAGGTAATGACTTGAAGGTAATCCGGCTGCGACTGCCGGTGAGAGCAATAATCCGGTGAGCAAACTCTAGAACTGACAGTTCCTGAGGATTGCCAAGGTTGATTGGTCCATTATAATCCGAGCGCAGCAGACGAACAATACCTTCTACCAGATCACTCACATAACAGAAGCTTCTGGTCTGGCTCCCGTCACCATAAACCGTCAGATCTTCGCCACGCAGCGCTTGCGCAATGAAGTTCGGTACCACCCGGCCATCGTTGAGACGCATGCGTGGCCCATAGGTATTAAAAATCCGCACGATCCGGGTCTCGATCTTGTGCGTGCGGTGATAGGCCATGGTCATCGCTTCCGCAAAACGTTTGGCTTCATCGTAGACCCCGCGGGGACCGATAGGATTAACGTTTCCCCAGTAGTCTTCCTTCTGCGGATGGATAAGCGGGTCGCCATACACCTCGGAGGTCGAAGCTAAGAGGAAGCGAGCGCCTTTTTCCTTCGCCAATCCCAAGGCCTTGTGGGTTCCGAGTGACCCTACCTTAAGAGTCTGGATGGGTAGTTCAAGGTAATCGATGGGGCTGGCGGGCGACGCGAAATGAAGGATCGCGTCTAGCGATCCCTTCACATAAATATAATTGGTCACATCCTGTGGGATGTAGGAAAAGCGCGAATTGGGAAAGAGATGCACAATATTATCAACGTTGCCGGTAATGCGGTTGTCCATACAGATAACTTCGTCTCCTTCGGCAAGAAACCGCTCGCAGAGATGGGAGCCGATGAAACCGGCGCCACCGGTGATCAACATACACGCCATATACGCTCTCTCTTAGTTGGCGGTCAACGCCTTTTGTTCACCCCTCGACAAGCTCTACCGAAGCACGAATACCAAAGTCACATCATCCTGCTAGACACCCTGCACCTGTCGTCTCTACTGCACGACAGGCGTCCGGCCGATCGGATAGTAGGTGAACCCTTCCTGTTGCATGATCGCCGGCTCGTACAGGTTCCGACCGTCAAAAATGAGAGGAGTTTTCATCAAGGTCTTCATGCGACCGAAGTCTGGCCGACGAAACTCATTCCATTCGGTGACGATCAGCAGCGCATCGGCCCCGGCCAACGCGTCGTAATTGACGCGATGATAGGACACACGCTCACCGAAGTGTTCCCGTGCCCGGCCTAAGGCTTCGGGGTCATGGACGGCAATTTCAGCACCAACTTTTAACAACGCTTCTACGACTACCACTGCCGGAGCTTCACGCATGTCGTCGGTGCGTGGTTTAAACGCGAGCCCCCAGATCGCGAACTTGCGACCATGCAGATCTGGACCGAAATACGTATACACCTCTCTACCAAGAGACGTTTCTGACGCTCGTTGACCGCTTCAACCTCTCTGAGAAGGGAAAAGTCCATTCCACTCTCTTCAGCCTGTCTCTTATACACATCTCCGAGCCCACGAGACTAGGCATGATC
>CAZAYE010000575.1:1241-3382 GCA_964489255.1 uncultured Enterobacteriaceae bacterium | reverse complement strand
TCAGGACGAACGGGGGATGGCTGGAATCCGCACAGATTCTGTACATGAGCCAAGAATTCACACAATTTCTCTTCATTGCCATGTCCTCGGCCGCCGAAGTACAGAGTCATCTCTACATCGCAGTAGACTAACAATACGTCGATCAGCCGCAGTTTCAGGAGCTATACGCCCAAGCCAACAAAACGGCGATGATCATCTCCGGCTTGATCAAGTACCTCCGCACCAAACAGACGAGATAGACCAAATCGACGAGACAGACGAGATAGACCAAATCGACGAGACAGACCAAATCGACCAAATCGACCAAATGGACGCAGTCAAAAGGAGTCCGGGTCAGGGTGGTCCAAAGGATTATCAGCAGGAAGGCCTTCGGTTCTGGCCGCAGTCAGAAGATCTTCATCCGCAGCGACGAAGACTGGCGGAGATAGGCTTTGGGATTTCAAGGTCTCGCTGGCTACCAGCGCCGTTGCAAGTTGAACGGCATCATAGCCACGCAGTCGATGACTCTGGGTTAACTCAACCGCGCGGTCGATGACCAGTCGGTCTACCGGAAGAAGGAGGAAATGCTCATCACAGTCTTGCAGAAAACGGCTCAGTGCTCGATCCCTTTGCTGTTGGGTGATCCCGCTAGGCGCCCGGTGTTTGGCCGACAGAGCCGCAGCTACCTCCGCCAAGGTAATCTCGGCGAGCAGGAGAGTGTCTTGGGCGGGCGGGTCAGTGATCTGCCGGGTCCAGCTGCTCCCGGGTTCATCGGCGTAACGTTTGACCAAAGCGCTGGCATCGAGGTAATAGGCGGTCACGGCTTCGGGCCTCGTTGCGCCAAAATGATAGTGCTCAGGGAAGGGCCGATGGCTTGTGTCAAGGCCAGCCGAACTTCCTCAAGCGTCACGTCGGGGATGATCTTGCGCCGTAGACTGTCGCTCAGAGGACGAATCCGACCCGCTGCTTGCAAGACTTCACGGGCTGTTTTGGGTCGGCCCTCTTGCCGTGTCTCCAAGGCGGCTTCGATGAGTTCACAGGCCAACGCCTCCGTGGTCTTGCCAGTCCTGCGGGCTTGCTCTTCCAGCCGCTCACGGGTTTGTGGTGGAATGTCGATAACCATCATGCTCATGTGATTAAATGTAGCACCCTCTCCAAACCAACTCAAAGCACGTTACCTCTACCGGCGGGAAAGGTCAGACAGAAAAGATCGACCAGACTGACCAAATCGACCAGACAGACCAGATAGACGAGACAGACGACATAGATCACAATAGGATGATTTCCTACGACAGGAAGAGGAAAGCTGTATGAAAGGCCAAGCAGAGCAGGAACTACGAGCGCGGATCGAACGCCTGGAGTGTGAGCTCGAGCAGTTAAAACGTGATCTCATCCGCCTTGTGGTCACCGCGCCGGTCCAGACCGGTGAGCAAAAGCCCTCGCTCTTCGGGAGCGTGCGGGGGGGCGATATCTCGGCAGAGCGAATCGAAGAAGCGAAACGCGGTCTCTTTCGTGACCTGAGGGACCTGTAAGTGCATGAGGCGCGATGTCGGAAATCTATGTCCTCGATACCCATGTGCTGATTTGGTACTTCATCGGCAGTAAACGGTTGACCCTGCGGCTCAAGGACCGGATTGATGAAGTGAGAAATCAAGGAGGACGCTTATTGATTCCGACTATCGTTCTCTCTGAGGCCTTGGATGTTGCAGAGAAGGGTAAGGTTGAATTCGATTTTGCTGGAATGTACGAGCGGATTCGTAACGAAAAGGAGTTTGAGATCATCGGGTTCAGTCCTGAGATCTTTGCAGAGACTCGTCGAATAAAGGGGGTAATTGAGATCCATGACCGCATCATTACGGCGACGGCTCGATTCTATGGAGCTGGTATCATGACCAAAGATAAAATCGTTCGAGAATCGGGAGAGGTCGAGGTCTTGTAGGGCCTGCATCCCTCTTGCTCAAGGACTTCTGCACTGGACCGACCCACCAGACCCTGTAGATCCGATGGACCCAATCGCCGCCATCAACGCAACGACGCGATAGACGCAGCCGACGACAGAAGAGTCGCTACGGCTGACCAATACGTCGATCAGCCGCAGTTTAGAGAGCTATACGACCAGGCCCACAAAACGGCTATGCTCATCTCCGGCTTGATCAAGTACC
>CAZAYE010000575.1:0-1231 GCA_964489255.1 uncultured Enterobacteriaceae bacterium | reverse complement strand
GTCAGACGAAAAAGGGGGCGAACCTATGACGACAAAGGAGAAGACGCTGAGCAGGCTCCGACACTTTGAGAACCTCTATCGTCGGGGCTACCAGAGTGACGTTGTGGATCGGTCCCTCGAGAAGATTGTCGCCCTGGAAAGGGCGGCCGCTGAGCGTGAGGTGGCGGAGCTGCAGGAGCGATTGCGGGCGTTTGAAGCGCAATATCACATGCCCTCTGCGGAGTTCTACCAACGCTTTCGGGCCGGGGAGCTCGGGGATGCCATGGAGTTTGTGGAGTGGAGTGTCTTCTACGAAATGGAGGAATCAGTGCGGGAACGTCTCCGGGTGCTCGCAGCTGAGGCGGCTTAGTGGATCCGCAGGCATACCTAACCGAAATCAAAGCCAAGCTGGTGGCCAGTTCCGCTGTGGTTTCGCTCACGGCTGTAGAAGAGCGGAGCTTGCCCGACCGGGGTTACTTTCGTGCACGCCTGGTGCTGCGCAACGGAGATTTCCTGGAGGTGGCAGAGTACTTCGTGGTGGAAGAGGAACGCTGTGTGACAAGGCGTTATCGCTACCAATGGATGGACGGGGCACAGCAGGCGCTGAGGAAGCGTTGGGACAATGTGGAGCATTTTCCTAACCTGCCGAATTTCCCGCACCATGTGCACGTCGGTGAGGAATCACGGGTTGAGCCGGGGAGGTTACTGAGCCTTGTAAAACTGGTGGACGTTATTCAGCAGGAGCTTGGCGGGTCAGGGGAGTAAGAGAAAGGATCAGCGAATCTCTCAAACCATACCAGACAGACCCAACCGACCAAATCAACGAAATAGACGAAACAGACCAGACAGATGCTATTAAGGGGAGCAGTCGAGACCTCGCTCATCTGCGCAAACGGTCCGGCTCAGGGCGCTGGCGCCAGCGTGCAGGGGTAGCGACGGTTCGTCTGAGCAGTGGCCGCATTCGGCGTGCTGAGGTACATTTTCAAGACTTGGCAATCTGGCAGTGTGGAGGTGCGGTGAGTGGAGCGCAAAGCGCGCGGAGCGAGGAGCATAGGGCGAAGAGCAAGGAGCCCGGGCGTGGAGGTAAAAGCGAAGGGGAGCAGCTTGAAACGACCGCACTGGCGGTTTGAGGATCTCAATCAGACCACAGGAGATTCGTACACTCATACCCCTGAGCCTGAGTCAGTAGCGTGCGCCAGGGCGCACGAACAATCACGGTGAGCAGGGCAGACGGGCGCGCAGCGCACGCTAC
>CAZAYE010000574.1:0-3389 GCA_964489255.1 uncultured Enterobacteriaceae bacterium | reverse complement strand
TGCATGCCATCGGGGGCGTGTGGTACCATGCGCCGGCGCTGTGCGGCTTCACCGTGCAGGAGCTTACAGTAAATGGGGGTATTGTACGGGTGATTCACCCCGAGGACCTACCCAGCGTCCTGCAACGGCTCTCCGTCTTGCTATCTGGCCAGCCGGGTGTCAGCGAGCACCGGATCATCACCAAAAGCGGAGCAGTCCGGTGGCTACGAGACTACAGTTGCCCGGAGTGGGATCCGCTCCAGAACCGGGTCGTGCGGATCATTGGCGCCGGACAGGACATCACTAAACGCAAGCAGGCGGAGAAAGCGCTGGCAACTCTCTCTCGTCAGCTGCTGGAGGCGCAAGAGACCGAGCGGCGCCGCCTCGCTTACGAACTCCACGACGAACTCGGCCAAGCGCTCACTGCCCTTAAGTTTATGTTGCAGATGAGGGCGAAGGTCCCTGCAGCGGTCGCTCGGCGTTTGCGGGACAGTCTCAAACTAGTGGACGATCTGTTGGTGCGGGTCCGCACCCTTTCTCTCGAGCTGCGGCCCCTGATGCTCGACGAACTCGGGCTGGTCGCCACGCTAGACTGGTATGTGAAACGGCAGGCGCAGCGAGTCAGGTTTATTATGCACTACACCGCAGATCTCCTGGAGTCCCGTCCTCCCCCAGCTATAGAGACAGCCTGCTTCCGCGTCGTGCAGGAAGCCTTAACTAACGCGGTACGGCATGCCCAAGCGCACCAGGTCTGGGTCGAAGTGCGGCAGCACGACAGCACCTTACTCCTCCACGTCCGTGACGACGGTATGGGGTTTGATGTCGATGAAGCACGAACACAGGCGGCACAGGGGAAAGGGCTGGGGCTGGTGGGGATGGAAGAACGCGTGCGGCTCGTCGGAGGCCAGATGAAGATTATGACCGAGCCGGGACGCGGGACGGAGATTCGCGCCCACTTTCCGCTGAGGGGGGCGTTATGAAAAAGATTCGGGTGCTCTTGGCCGACGATCATACCCTCTTCCGGGCTGGGATTCGGCTGATCCTGGAACAGATCGCCGGAGTTGAAGTGGTGGCAGAAGCGAGCACGGGCCGCGAGGCGCTGCACCTGGTCAAGACCACTCATCCTGACGTCGTCCTCATGGACATTACCATGAAAGAGCTGAACGGCTTGGAAGCCACCGCGTATATCGTGCAGGAGCATCCCCGGGCGCAGGTGCTCATGCTATCCATGCACGACAACGAGCAATATGTGGTACAAGCGCTGCGCACTGGTGCCAGAGGGTACTTGCTAAAGGATGCCGCTCCGACCGAGCTCGAACAAGCGGTCAAAGCGGTGGCGCGTGGTGACACCTATCTGAGCCAAGCGGTGGCGAAGCATCTGATTACCGACTACCGGCGGCGTGGTGGCGATAAGATAGGAGCAAGAGAGAAGGAAACCAACCCCGCTGCCTCCTTGACGCCGCGTCAACGCGAGGTTCTCCAGTTGATCGCGGAAGGGCATACCGCCAAGCAGATCGCCACGTTGCTGCATATCAGCCAGAAAACGGTAGAGGCTCACCGCGCCCAGTTAATGAAGCAGCTCAATATTCACAATGTGGCAGGGTTGGTACGGCACGCTCTTCGCCTCAGCCTCGTGACATTGGACCAGTAGCCGCGTGCTGCCCTAAGATCTTTTCCCCATTCCCTTGTAGGATCTTTTCCCATTCCATTTTTAGGATTATTGCCCCCCAATTTTTAGGTGTTCTCCGGATAGGCTCCAGCAAGAGGGTGAGGTAAGAGGATGCTCACGTTAATGACGAGCTGATCCGTAGCGCGCTTGGGGACCTGACCGAGGTGGCAAGTATGGAACCCTAAGTGTCGGCCTCTGGAAAGGAAGGGCAGTGCGATGAAGATACAGATAGGAGGTACAGCCTTTTCGAAAAAAAGAGCTACGAGCTACATTCCCTTCGGCGTCTTTTTCTTGCTCCTCATCGGATGCTGGCTTGCACTGACGTCTGCCCAGCCTGTTATTTCCTCGCCTGTTGTCGTCGTTACAGGGGGGGATCCAAGTCCCATAGGAGGCGTGTTCGGCACAGACGGCACGCCGGCGATCGGTTTGGGGGTGAGTCAGCCGACCGACGGAGGAGGGGTGGTGTTTTATGCTTCCATCAGCGAAGGGAGCGCGCCGCAGGGCCAGGATCGGCAGCGGGATCAGCAGGCACAGGGAGTCTTTCGAGTAGTTGGGAACAGCCTCTCCAAAATCGTGGCCGTGGGCGACCTAACCCCTATTGGCGGGAAATTTTCGGCTCTTTTCCCGCCTTCTGCTAATCAGGTTGGGGATATCGCCTTTGGCGCTCTTGTTGACGACGGTACGGCACCGCAAGGACTGTTCCTGGTCTCCGGCGGTCATATGACCACAATCGCTACCCTGACAAATGATACTCTTCTAGGAGAGGACTTGCCTATGTCCCCGGCGCTCAACAATAACGGCGAGATCGTGTTTAAGGCACCTCTGGCCGGGGAGAAAACCCGTCTAGGAATCTTCAAAGCTGCGGGTGGCAGAACCAGCAAGGTCGTGGAGGACGGCGACGAGACTCCTTTTGAGGATTTATCGTCCTTTACTGTGCAAGATCCCTCTCCTGTTCTGCTTAACGATGCCGGCGACGTGGTGTTTAGCAGCTGGCCGGGAATCTTTCTGTCCTCGCAGACGGGAAAGATAACCAAGGTGGTCGCGCACGGGGATCCTACTCCCCTGGGAGGCACTTTCGAAGCTTTTAATGTCCCGACGTTTAACAATCGTAGAGAAGTCGCGTTTATGGCGACAGTCAACACTCCTGAAGGAGACCTCTTGCAGGCGATCTTTCTCGCCTCCGCGGGTGTGCTGACCCCGATTGTCGTCGCAGGAGATCCTGCTCCTATTGGAGGTGCCTTCGCAGTGCTGGACGCACAGAGGCTGAATGACCGAGGGGAGATCGTGTTTAGTGCGGTCACAACGGGAAAACCGACCATCGGGGGTCTGTTCCCTGCTGCTGGGGGAATTTTTCTCTTTTCCCATGGGCGAATCAGCAAGATCGTTGCAGTTGGAGACCTCAGCCCGCTAGGTGGGGTGTTTCTCAATGGTCTGGGGCCGGGGGTGCTGAGCGATACTGGTACCGTGCTGTTCCCGGGTATTATAGACACTGACGGTGATGGGAATCCCAACAACCAGGGGCTCTTTGCTGTGACAGTCAGTGGATTCTAGGAGGAGGTTATGCCAGCTCTACGTGCAGTTCTCGCAGTTCTTTTGTCCCTTTTCTGCTTGACGGGTATCGTCTGGGCACAGCCGTGTGATCCGTGGTGTGGGAATTCCGACACCTTCAACCCTACCGGCTCAACCACAGGGTCGTATTGGGTAGGGAGGAAAAACCCTAGCAATAGTATCACCATTTACG
>CAZAYE010000573.1:0-3397 GCA_964489255.1 uncultured Enterobacteriaceae bacterium | reverse complement strand
TTACTCTTGCGCTGTCAGCAACTCATCCAGAACCAGCGCACACCCACGCGCCTCGGCCCCCGCAGCGCGACCGACGATCTCAAAGCCTGCGCCAGTCGTGTAGCCAAGGTCGTCAGTTTGAATCGCCATTACCGACCCAGCGTTGGCGAGATCGAAATGTCGTAGCAAGCCCGTCTGACCTGGCGGGACTTCCTCTAGGGTTTCGGGATCAACAATCAGCGTACGAACCCAAGGCGGACCAATCTTGTAGCGCGGTTCGTTGCTCTGGTGGAACCGGTTGTATAGGACATTGTCGTAGAACTGTGAGGCCATCTCGGTCATGCCATACTCGTTGACACAGTAATAGCCAGCGACCTTCAAGTACTTCCAACAGGACTGAAGAAAACCCTTGCGAGAGATCGCCCGGCCCTTTCCTTTATTTCCCCCAGTGTCCATGATGCGGCTACCACCGGGCAGGGCAAATTGGCGGCCGTTCGTTTCGCACCAATCAAAGAAGGCGACGAGCGCGGAAGTAATGGCAAGAATACAAATCGGGGTACCCTCACGTTGAGCACAGGCAACTGCCTCAGCGAAGGCATCGAGATGAACACCCGAAGCGTCGATGAAGTACGAGCTGCCCTGAGCCCCCAGTTCGGTCATGACCCACTCGGCCATTTGGGTCAGGGACGAATGGGGTGACGCCTCAGGCGCAGGAATCAAAGCGAGCATTGGCAACCGTCGATTATCAGGCAACAGGCAGGTCGCAAAGTGTGCCAGGGCTGAAGCGTGGTACAGCCGGAGGTCAGGCACCAGATGACGGCCACGCTTCTCTTGACCGCGGGTCGTGCCACTGGTGAGAAAAATCTTCTCTGGTGATCCACACGTCAAATCAAGTTCCTTGAACGCGACGGTCGGGACCGCCGGAATATTCTGCCAGCACCTCACCGTCTCTGGGGTCTGTCCCCGCGCAAGGCAGAACCGTTGATACGGCAGGTTGAAACGAAACTGATAAGCAAACACCTCCAGAGCCAAGGTATTGAAGTCCTTGCCCAAGGGAGCATGGATGAAGTCGAGCACTTGTGTAGCTATGGCAGCCGAGTTCGCTGTGGTCCTAATACTCATAGCGGTTTTCCTATCATTCTGAGCCCTGGGCTTTGTTCAGCATGACATTTCTTCTCGGCTCCGCAAACCCTCCTGGGGTTGGCCATCTAGTGTAAATCGGCTAGAGTACCTGCGCTAAAGTTCTCCTGCGCTCAAGGAGGGCAACATGGCTGACGTGCAAGAACTCTACGATAAGGCGTATGATCTCCTGTGTGACGGCAACGCCGACGAGGCGGTCGCCGCGTACAAAGCCGTCTTGGAGATCGATCCCAACCATATCGAAGCGGTCCATGACCTCGCCCACGCCTATGCAGACAACGGCAGGCTCGACGACGCCATTGCTACAGCAAAACGCCTCACTGAACTGACTCCAGAAGATCCCATGAGTTTCACCGTACTCTCTCGGTTCTATCAGCAGAACGGCATGGTTCCTGAAGCCGAAGCTGCGGCAGCCAAGGCTCGCATGCTGGATTGGAAGCAACAGCTGCTCGAGAAGAAGCAGGCAAAAGCCTAATCACTTTTCACACTGTACACAGGCTAGCAACCTGTAGCACCACCGCCTCAGCCTTCCTAACAAACGGTACGGTCGGCTCGGCGGTGCCCAGACGGAGAGACTCATGGCTGAACGCAGCGACGCCTACATCATTGGGCGGTTAATTCATCAAACCCGTCTCCTCATCGCTACTGACGACACCATCCCCACCGAAACCAAGCTGCAAACACAGCCGGTATTGAAAGAGTTTGAAGCCGCACTGGCTGTGGATGAAGAAGAGCAGGACCACAAGGAAGTCCGTGGACACTACTACTTTCTCTACGATCAGCTGTCCGCCTATCCTGACCTGGAAGCACTGCTCTCGGCGATGAAAAATTTCATTTCGTATTTGTAGATCGCACCCTCTGCGTTTGTGATGCGACTGATTATAAACGGCGCTACCTTCGAAATCGGTAGTGGGACTGCCGACCAGGAAATGGTAGAACAGGCTTCCAGCCTGTCCAGAGCACGGGCTAGAAGCCCGTGCCACCAGGGGCCTGGATTACCTATCTTGTTCGTCAAAGTTCATCAGGCTCGTCATGCACCGACATCACGTAAAGGAGTATCCCGATTTATGCCCCATCTCCGCTCTAATAGTATCAACCTCTACTACGAAGAACATGGCAGCGGTGAGCCCCTCATTCTCATTATGGGTTTCACTGTCAGTTCAATCGGCTGGCACTGGAATGTCTCCGCCTTTGCCCAGGACTTCCGCACGATTGTCTTCGACAACCGCGGAGTCGGGCAGAGCGACAAGCCGGATGTTCCCTACTCCATGACAATGTTCGCTGATGACACCGCCGGGGTGCTCGATAGTTTAGGCATCGATCAAGCCCACGTCTTCGGTATCTCCATGGGCGGCATGATCGCCCAGGAGTTCGCCCTGCGTTATCCACAGCGGGTGAAAACCCTGCTCCTCGGCTGCACTCATTGTGGTGGGTCGCAAGCTGTGCTGTCAAAGGACCCAGAGGTGCTGAACCTCTTAGGCAATATCGAGTCCGTTGACGTGCAACAAGCGGCGCTGGTGATGACGAAAGTGGCGGTCACCCCGTGGTTCATACAGAAGCGTATGGACGTGCTGCTGCAACTGAACCAGCTTTCCCTGCAGCACCCTACCCCTCAGCATGGCATGGTACGCCAGATGCAGGCGATTCAGGGACACGATACGTACGAACGCCTCTCCCAAATCGCTGCCCCCACGCTCGTTATCACCGGCAAAGAAGACGGCCTGGTGCCGCCAGAGAACTCGGTGACCCTGGCCCAGCGTATTCCCAACGCGGACCTGGTCATCCTGTCCAACGCCAGTCACCTGTTCAACATCGAACTGCCCGAGACCACGGCCGAGGTTGTGAAAGGATTCATCCGCCGCCGGCGGGAGTGGAGGTGAAAGAAGCCTTCAGCGCGAACGGGTTTTACTCAGCGCAGGAAACGTTGCCGTTCGCCCTGGCGAAGTCGAAGGGTGAACAAACAGGGTAAACCCAATCCCAACTTGCTGTAGCCATGAGGCGAGAGTCGTGCCGAGGCGGTGTCAGACCAACTCCTCCAACAACGCCTTGGCTTCTTGCAAGTCTTTCGTGTCAAACCCTTCGGTGAACCAGCCGTAGATTTCGGCCAGCAGCTGCCGGGCTTCTACTCGCTTGCCCTGTTGTTGCCATAGCTGGCTCAAACTCATCACCGCTCGTAGCTCCAGTGATTTCGCTTGCTGATGCCGTGCGACCTCGATCGCTTTCAGAAAACACGCTTCGGCCTCGAATTGGGTGCTAGGTGTTGGGTGCTGGGTGCTAG
>CAZAYE010000572.1:0-3400 GCA_964489255.1 uncultured Enterobacteriaceae bacterium | reverse complement strand
ATTGAAGAGTTAGCCCAAGAGAAGAGGACGCTAAGGGACCAGCAATTCGATCCTGTATGCTGAGCCCGGTGGTTTACCGCCGCACGGAGTTTAGGAGGAAGCATGGACCGCGCCTTTGATCCCATTCTAGTTGAAGTGATCAAAAATGAACTCGCCGCCATCACCGAAGAAATGGCGATTGCGGTGTGGAAGACTGGTCGCTCGGCGATGGTCAAGACCGGCGACTTCGCCACGGCGATGTGTGACGGCCAGGGCCGTCTCATTGGCCAGGGCTACGCTGCGCCGTTTCAGCTAGCCTTCTTCATTGAGATGATGCCCTACATCCTGAAAAAGTACGGTGGCTCGTTCAAACCGGGGGATGTGATTGTGGTCAACGACCCCTACGCCGGCATCACCCATATGCCCGATGTAGCGATCATCGCACCCGCTTTCTGGCAGGACAAGCTCGTAGCGTTCTCTTTGTCCTACTCACACCACACCGACATCGGTGGTCGTTTCCCCGGCGGCTTCAGTAGCCAGTGCACGGAAACGTTTGAAGAAGGGCTGCGCTTGCCAATCCTGAAGCTCTACGACGGCGGAGTACGCAACGAGGCCTTGCTTGAGACAATTCTGGCCAACGTGCGCGTGTCTGATGAGTGGCTGGGCGACGTCGAGGCCAAGATCGCCGGTTGCTGGCGCGGCGAGCAGGAAATCCGAACGCTCTTGGACAAATATGGCTTGGAAACCTATCAATCTGCCTGTGACTATCTCATCGGCTATGCCGAGCGTGCTACCCGAGTGGCCATCCGTGCGATTCCACCAGGCGAGTACGTGTATGAGGATATGTTCGAGGACGACGGCTTCGGCAGCGATGGCGTGGTCATGCCTTTGAAGCTCACGCTTAGGGCTGAAGGTGATACCCTGACCGCCGACTTCACCGGCACTGCCCCTCAAGCCAGAGGCGCAATCAACTTGCCCCTCAGCATGACTAAGGCCACAGTCTACGGTTCGGTCAAGAGCATCGTGAGCCCGGATGTCCTGACCAATGTCGGCTTCGTGCGACCGATTCAGGTGATCGCTCCGGCGGGGACGCTCGTGAACCCGCGGTTTCCCGCGGCTGTGGGTGGCCGGGCGCCGTTGTTCTTCCGCGTATTCGACATGATGTTTCGCGCGCTGGCCAAGGCGCTGCCGGAGCGAGTGCCGATACCAGGAGAAGGTGGGGACGTTTTGCACTTCACCGGCCAGAAGACGGACGGGAAGCAATTCGCGGTGATGGATATTTACTTTGGTGGTTGGGGGGGCCGGCCGATGAAGGATGGCATCGACGGCGTAGCGCCAAAGTCGTTTGGCTCCTATGGCACGATTCCGGCCGAGCTGTTGGAGCGGGAGTATCCCCTAGTGATCGACGGCTTCGGTTACGTGCCTGATACTGGTGGACCAGGCAAACACCGCGGCTCGTTATCGATCTACAAACAATGGCGTTTCCTGCAGCCTGGTAAGGTGATGGTACGCACGAACCGCTTGCTGCGCGCCTCTGACGGCATGGCCGGTGGTGGACCCGGCGCACTATCCAACAACATCCTGAACCCTGGAGACGACAACCTGGAACTCCCACGTAAAGCCCACATGCACCTGGAGGTGAAACCTGGTGACCGTATCTACCACGTTGTCTCTGGCTCCGGCGGACACGGTGATCCTTGGGAGCGCGAACCGGAAAAGGTTTTGGCGGATGTGAAAGATGAGAAGTTGACGATTGCCGGCGCCCGGGAGCACTACGGGGTAGTGATTGATCCGCAGAGTCTGAACGTAGACTGGGAGAGGACAGCCGCACTGCGCCAGAAGCGGGCGGAGCCGGTGGCAGCGGCGGACTAAGAAATAACTGACATGAGAATCACCTTGCTCACCGACTACCTCGGGAGAAAGGTACGTTTGACCGCTGAGCGCCGCCGACACATACTGAGATCTCATCCTGAGATGGCCAAATGGGTAGACAAAATAGGTACTGTCTTGATGCAGCCCGAGAAGGTCGTCCAGTCCCGTTCAGATCCTGAAACAGAGTTGTTCTATGTCTGGCAGTCTCGAACGTCGGTTGGATCCAAGTATTTGTGTGCTGTAGTAGTTATCAAAAAGGACGACGCTTTCGTTTTGACCGCGTATCTCACCGATTCTATCAAGAAAGGGAAAGTCTTATGGCCCAGAAACGGAGAGTAACCGTCTGGTACGATCGTGAGGGAGACTTTCTTGAGGTCATATTTGAGAAGAAGGAAGGATACTTCCGTGAGACCGCGAGCGATCAAGTCATGGAGAAGGTGGACAAGGACGGCAACGTTATTGGCTTCCACGTGCTCAAGGTGAGCCGTCTCACTCACCCCCTGGATGTAGAACTGACTGCGGCAGAAAGTGGACAATAGTTGTGGAGTTTCACAAACAGAGTCAAGACATACTGGCCCTAACAGCGAGGGAGGATGGCGGGTGTGCTCTGCCCAAGCTGCAGTTTTGACAATCCCGCCGGGATGAAATTCTGCGGCCAGTGCGGAGCGCGACTCAGCAACCACTGCCCGCAGTGCGGTTTTGAAAATCCGCCGGGATTTCAGTTCTGCGGTGAGTGTGGGGCTTCGCTCTCGCGAAAACCAAAGGGAAAAAGGGAAAAAAGCGCAAAGGCGGCGCCAAAACGGTCTAGCGTCCAGCGTCTAGCGTCTAGCGTCAAAACTTCCCCAACCCCGGCAAGTTACACCCCGAGACATTTAGCCGAGCGAATTCTCGCCGAGCGGGAAGCGATGGAGACCAGGGGAGCGGCGGATGGCGAACGTAAAAGTATCACAGCACTCTTTGCCGACATTAAAGGTTCCACCGACCTCATTGCTGACCTCGATCCCGAGGAAGCTCGTTCCATTATTGATCCTGCCCTGCAGATTATGATGGAGGCAGTCCATCGCTATGAGGGCTACGTAGCTCAGTCTCTTGGGGATGGTATCTTTGCCCTATTTGGTGCGCCAATTGCCCATGAGGATCATCCCCAGCGCGCCCTCTATGCCGCATTGCGCATGCAAGACGAGAGTAGAAAACAGGCAGAGCGGCTACGACGTGAGAAAGGCATCAATCTGCAAATTCGGATCGGGGTCAATACCGGCGAGGTCGTGCTGCGCTCGATCCGAAAGGACGATTTGCATACCGACTACGTCCCGGTCGGACAATCCACCAACTTAGCCGCACGCCTGGAGAGCCTGGCGACGCCTGGTTCGATTATCGTGAGCGCGCAGACCTACAAACTCACTGAAGGCTATTTCGCGTTCAAAACTCTAGGGGAAGCACAGGTCAAAGGGTTTAGCGCGCCGGTCAACATTTATGAAGTGGTTGGCGTCGGCCCGCTGCGCACGAAACTGCAGGTCGCCGCCCGGCACGGCTTGGCGCGGTTTGTCGG
>CAZAYE010000571.1:0-3401 GCA_964489255.1 uncultured Enterobacteriaceae bacterium | reverse complement strand
AATAGAGCGTGTAATGCACTACCGTAGGTTTTCGCACGCTCGCTGCCGCTAACCCTATGAGGGCTGCTTCGTTCTCCGATGTCCCGGGAAAGCCAGCAGGGCTGCTGGCCGAGGCGGCACAAGCGCTGCCTCGACACGCCCCTGCCACCCCAACCCTCACATAATCAACGCCCGCAAAGTTGCCACCATACAGCGCAGCAGAAGTTGAGCACTCTTGTTCTGTCTAGGGGGTTGCGAAGTATGGAAACAGACACCTGGACTGTGGCATAACTCTGGGACAAACAGCGTGTAGTATAAATAGCAATTTAACTCTTTTAGTACCATATATCAGTGGGTTGCCTCCCTCCCGTCCATCGACCAACGTGCGAGAAAGCGGCTCAGACAGGCGTACCGTGGGAAACCCTATGCTGCAATTGGGAGACTACCGCCATGGCAGAACTTGGGGTTTTACCTGTAAGCAATGGTCGCCGAATGAGTAATCCAGTTGAACAAGTATTTTCTCTCCCTCCCTAGCAGGACAAGGATTCGCCAGGGGGAACACGAACGGCCAGCAGTATTCCAGTGAAGCCTCTAACCTGATCCCAGATCGCATGAGGGTGTCAGTGACTAGGCGCACAGCATTAATCTGGGCAGACTCTTCGACATCGACCACGACTCGCGTCATGACACGATCCGTCTCTGGCAGCGAAAGAAAATCCACCTCACAGTACACTTTGGAGGCTGTTAAAGGACGATAATCTTTAGGATCATAGGGCCGGACGAACGGCGCGTTGTAGCTGGCATACGAAAAGTCAGCCGAACCAGCATCAACTAATAACGTCGCTCCACGTGGAATTGTGCGCTCAGGCAGTCCACCAAGTTGCGCTGCTGTGCGGCGCAGTACCTCAACTTGCCTCTCCTGGAGTAACCCGGTGAACATCATTTCGCAAATTACCACGTCATACACACCAGAAGGAATCGTCTCCCGCGCGTCCGCGGCTATAAGCTCGACCTGCGATGCTACACCATTGATCTGGAGGAAGTGCCGGGCGGCTTCACGCGTGTAATCATCAAGCTCTAGGGCGACGACTCGCGCTCCTTGTTGAGCGGCAAAGAAACTGAGGATTCCTGTCCCGGCGCCGAGCTCTAGCACTCGATCGCCTGGCCGTACCAGAGCGCGAATCGCGTCACGAAAGCCCAATAACCTATGTTCATCCCGCAGCAGATAATAGTGGTAGATGAGAGGAATCACTTCCCTCATCGGATAGAAACTCCCGAACGGCATCTTTGACCTCCCTAGACAATACCATGAACTGCAATTAAAGCGCGGGTCCTGCGCAAGTAGGACCTACAAGAGGGCAACTGCGCTATTTAGCAAGGGGTAGCGCTTCCACTAGATTCTCCATACTTATCGCTGTCAAAACGCTGGTGATGGTATAAACGCTCGAATCTCAAGCTGTTCCCCATAACTGATCTGGCACAGTCGTTCTATGCCTATAGCAAAGCCCGCACTGTCTCGTGGGACCACTCCGCGCTTCACCTGCTCACAAATGAGTTCGTCTTCTCGTCCAAGGTGGTGCTGCGCTCGTGCACGAGCCATGAATGCCTCAATATCAGGCTCGTCTTGATAGGCATGTATCACCTCTACCCCGTCGATCAACACTTCAAATCTTTCTGCAATCGCCACAGTCCCTGCTCTCCGCTTTGCGCGTACTTCATGTGAGAGAGGGAAGTCTTCGAGAAACAGACAGTAGCCTTTTGACGAGTGTTCTACGTCAGTCTTGATAAACTTATCGACGCAGTCATACGAGGACGCATCGCTCGGCAGTCCATAGCGAGCACGCAACATCTCTGTCAAAGGTGCTTCAGGTTCAGTGGCCAAATCAACACCAAACTCAGCCTTGATAATGCTCGCTATGGAAAGGTGTTCAACTCTCCCCGTATAGAACAGGCTCAGGAGTTGCCTTACCAAAGCAGACACATACTCCATCGAGTCACCGCGCGCGTACAAGTCCAGCATGGTGAACTCGGCTAAATGCGTGGCATCGCACTGGTCTGGGCGGAAGCATGGACCAATCTCAAAAATCCTCTCGGCTCTGGTGAGATTGGGCCGTAAGGCTGGACCAGCGCACTCCCGCAAATACCGCCCGTGCCCAGCTGGAATGCGCGGGCGCGAGCGGTCGCCTGCATGGCGTCGCAAGACTGGCGTCGGGATTTCCACAAAGCCTTCGTGGTGTAACGCGTCTCTGAGTCTGCGGACCACTGCAGCTTTGTACAAAATGGGGTCATGCACGGTAGTTACCCTCTGCGTGTCGCCTGTTACGGCGTGGGCTCATGAGTCGCAGGGGCTACCGCTTCGATCCGCAACCACGACGGAGCGGACTCGGGATAACTTTGCGACTCCGGCACAATTGAGCTCGGTTCGTCCAACGTGCCGATGGTCAGGGCGATCTCCTCGGCGCCGTCATCCAAGGCACACACTGGGCTGCCACAGATGGGGCAAAAGCCCCGTTGGAATCCGCTTTGAGTCGGTTCCGGTGAGCGGTACAGGGCAGGCTCGCCGCCCGGCCCATGAAACACCACGGCACTGCGCTTAAAGTCCACCCACCCTAACGCCGGCGCGCCCGACCATCGCTGGCACATCGGGCAGGTGCACAGATGGGGAAATAGGGGTTCGCCTGTTACCGTGTAACGAATATGGCCGCAGACACAGCCGCCAGTGTACTTCTGCATGTCAACCTCCCCGGGTTAGTGTTGAAAGTGTCTTAATGCTCTGACTCACATCACAAACGCCCGTCTACGGCATCATGGTCAACGTGCTTCGATCCCAGACGCGTGCGCTTCAAGCGCACGCGCGGCCACGCTGAGCAGCGTCCACCAGGCGGCCATCGCTTCGAGCATCTGCAGAAAGCCGTCGCAGATCTGGGGCAGCTCCAGGTTGTAGGTCCGATAGTCCCGAATGAAACGCGCAATGCCCTCCATATGGCCCTGTTCGACACTCACACCGTGGCTGGCCGCCTCATGCTCCTGGTCCAGGTGCAGTGCGTAGTAGTAGTGCAAGTGTGGCAGCTCGGCGCCCACTTTGCCGAGAGTCAAGTCGCCATACCGGTTGGTGATCTGTTGCAGCAGGCGGGTCTCGTCGATGGCCACGCCCTCGGTCGCGTAGTACGCACCGCAGATGGTGCTGGGGCAGTGCGAGTCGACCAGCACGTGATGCAGAAAGACGAGCATCTGGGTAGGACTGGAGGGCACATGCCCATTGACCATCAGGTCCAGGTCCTTGAGCAGCGCGGAGGAATAGACTACATAATGCGCGGGCAGCTTCCCCCGCTCCCCCCCCTCTTCCAGATGGTTGCGACGAAGCTCGTGGGCGAGCTCAAAGACGAAGCCCTCAACGGACGTGGCAGCACGGCGAAGAAACT
>CAZAYE010000570.1:0-3402 GCA_964489255.1 uncultured Enterobacteriaceae bacterium | reverse complement strand
TACACGCGTAAGATCGTCGGCAGCGTCAGATGTGTATAAGAGACAGCCACTGCCCTCATATCAGGTTGTATGGCTCTGACCGGAAAGACCGCGGGGCAAAACATTGATGACGCAAACATTACGGCCAGCGTGAAGACAAACTTAGCAGCAGAGCAGACGGATACGCTCATCAGAATTGATGTCGATACCAATGACGGGGTCGTCTCTCTCAACGGGGTCGTCGATAGTATCGAAATGAAGCAGCGGGCGGCTGAGGTGGCACAGCGAACCCCCGGCGTTAAGAATGTAGTGAACAACCTTCAGGTCCAAGCAGCAAGCAGGTAAATAAGGATCGTGAGACAAAACCATTACGGGCACAGGGAAAAATGATGGTATCTCTTGATCTAACAAGCACTTGCAAAACTCGCCTCGGAGTTTTGTCTCAAAGTCCTAAGAGAGTAAAAGCTCTCACGAACTGCCTATCTGAGACAACCTCTGAATAAAGAGGAGAGTACGCAGTGAGCGAAATTGGCTACGCCCTTTCAAGTGAGGAACATGACCCGAACGACCTTGTCCGCTACGCCCAGCGAGCAGAGGAAATCGGTTTTACCTTTGCCTTGATATCAGATCACTATCACCCTTGGATCGACCGTCAGGGTCACAGTCCCTTTGTGTGGGGCGTGATCGGTGGCATCGCGCACGCCACCCAGCGACTCCGCCTTGGCACCGGTGTCACCTGTCCAACTATCCGCATCCATCCGGCCATCATCGCCCAAGCAGCCGCCACGGCAGCCGCGATGATGCCAGATCGCTTTTTCCTTGGTGTTGGCACCGGTGAGAATCTCAACGAGCACATCCTCGGTGATCAGTGGCCGACGCCAAAGATCCGCCTAGCGATGCTCGAAGAGGCAATCGCCATTATGCGCATACTCTGGCAGGGTGGAGCGCACAGCTATTATGGCACCTACTACATCGTAGAGAATGCTCGCCTCTACACGCTTCCAGATGATCCTCCTCTCGTTCTAGTGGCAGCAAGGAAGACTCAAGCGATTGATCTCGCCGCGCGAGTCGGCGACGGGCTGATCAGCGTGGAGCCGCAGAAACAGATCCTCGACCAGTTTGCAGCAGCTGGGGGAACAATGAAGCCCGCATACGGGAAGCTCACTGTCTGTTGGGCTCCCACTGAGGCGCTCGCCCGGACGATCGCGTATGAGTGGTGGCCTACAGCTGGTCTCCCCGGTGAGTTAAACGCGGAACTGGCACTGCCGCAGCATTTCGAACAGGCTGCGTCCCTTCTCACCGAAGAAGCAGTGGCAAAAACGATCGTCTGTGGTCCCGACCCCGAACTCCACGTCGCCAAAATTCAGGAGTACGTCGACGCAGGCTACGATTATGTCTACATCCATCAGGTCGGAGCAGACCAAGAAGGCTTCTTTCGTTTCTATGAGAAAGAAGTATTGCCAAAGTTCCAGTAGGACTCACTGAGCATATGATGCAACATAGTAATGTACGAGTTCAGAAGTTTCTCCTAGTTTTGAGCGTAGTGATTCTCACCACATAAGAGGTTTGTTTTATGAATCTCATCCTTTGGCTTATTGTGGGCGGACTGATCGGTTGGATTACCAGCCTCATCATGGGAACGAATGTCCAACAAGGTATTTTACTCAATGTTATTGTTGGTATTGTCGGTGCGTTCCTCGCTGGTATGCTGCTTTCACCTTTGTTAGGTATTAACACCATTAACCAAGACAACCTTAGCCTCGAAGCTATGTTAGTGTCATTGCTAGGCGCTATCGTTTTCCTCGCAATAGTGAGTCTGTTTCGACATAGCACAGTCTAAAGTTAAGGTGAATACGTATGAGTGCTCATATGTGGAGACAGACAACCCATAAAACAGTGAGGGTGCATCAATACACCCCTGAACAACTTCCAGAAGAACGAATTCAGCACGAGCCGACGTCCCCGTTCCCCCCGCAACACCAAGAAAAACCGGGTAGCGCGTGGTAAGTCCCCCATCGAGACGAACGTGCTCAGGAATCACAGTGAGCCTTTCACTTCCCTTGCTCTGAAAAGAGCACGTGAGATGAGGATAAGAGCCGCCAGACCAACAACCGCCGCGAGAGGAGAACGGGGCAAGACACTTCCGTTCAGCGTCTCTTGCTGCTGCTGTCGCACGCTTAATCCTGTCCAATTCCCGCGCTCACGCGCATCTGCGGATTTCATCTCAGGCCGGCTTCGAGCAGAATACGCACGCTGACAGGCAAAGTAGCAATTGAACCGATGCCTTCCTTCTCCAAATGCGGCAGTGAGTAGTATTGACCCATGCGGCTATCGCCCAAGGGGAAGAACTGCAGGGTATTGAAGAGTGTGGGTGCCATGGAGTGTCTCAATCCTGTCTTCGGGGAGGCAAATAATCCAGATTGAATGATTCCAGCTCAGTATGACACCACCTTTTCTCCGCTCCTGCCTCCCCGTTCACTCACCGTACGAATTACAACTTACAGCCACCCAGAAGAAAATCGAAATTTCCAAAAAGACTGTTCGGTCCCATATAGTGTAGGGCTTTATTCCACACTGTTGTTGATATCACTCGCACAGCGGGCACGAGTATAAAATTGCGAGAAGCGAAAAAGTATGTTTTTTGCGCCTTCTGTCGCTCTCTGCACTCTAAATAATAGGCTCGTTAAGCCCGATAAGACAGCGGTACAGTTATTGCTGAGCTTTATTGCCACGTATTTGAAAGCGTTTCGTGTAAAGGACGAATACGGACAGTAACAGGAGAAAAGATTTTGCTCGGTCTGCTGCCATGATAACTCACGGTATTAATGTTCCCTAAGAACGAACGCTTCACAGCAGTAGAGCATATTTTGCCTTTCTAGCGGGCTCAACAATGACTCTTCTCGAGTATGATTCCCGGCTGACAGCACGAAAAGAATCTTACCTTGTTCTTTTCGGTGCAGAGCACCAAGCTGGGAGCTTTAACCACGACACTCGCTCTCGTAACATTGTGTTATTCGAGGTCGTAGCGTCTTCTTCTTTTCGTGGGTTGTAAGTTCTCTATAAAGGAGGATTTCTTATGAAACGTTTGTTCTTTTTTACTGCTGTGGCTGCCGTACTCAGCGGCACGATGGTCTATGCTGAGTCGGACCAGACCGCCCTTCTGAAGAACGACACACCCCAAGCTGGGCTCAACAATACACCTCAAGTTGGTCCAGGAGAGAACGAATATCGGATTGGCCCAGAAGACGTACTCGACATCTCGGTGTGGAAAAACCTGGAGCTCACCAAGAAAGTGCCAGTGCGGCCGGACGGGATGATTTCTCTCCCGCTGGTGCACGAGGTCCAGGCCGCAGGCCTGACTCCGGCGGAATTGCGCGACGTCCTCACCAGGAAGCTTGAGGCGTATATGCCATCACCCCAGGT
>CAZAYE010000569.1:0-3402 GCA_964489255.1 uncultured Enterobacteriaceae bacterium | reverse complement strand
GCGGCTGTAGCCTTTGACATCGGCACTGAGAATGGCGGCGAGCTTGCGCTCCATACTCCCCTCCCCGAGGGCGATTATCCTGCTAGTGGCTCGTGTTTGTCAAATAGTGCCAAGACTGAGGAGGGAACAGGAGATTCACGTAGCCGCACCCTTCCTTGCTGACTTTATTCGGCCTGGCAAGGACTGAGGAAACCAAAAGTTGAGTGCATGCTATTGCCGCCATTCCCTATTAGTTCCAATGCTTCCACTGCGGCCACACTTCACGTAGCGGGTGCTTCAACCCTCGACAAATGAAGATCGTATAGTGCTCAGTGGCCATCGCATACGGATGATGTACCTTCCCTGCTGTTTCCACACTGGAGCAGTACTCTCCAACGGCTTCTCGACCCCACCCCAATACGATCATAATTTCTCCCGTGTAGTCGCGTGGCTCCCATAAGTAATAGTTCTGATGCGGGCTGATAGCTTTCGGCAAGCCATAGCGCGGTCCGAAAAAGTCGATCGCTCCCGCCTCCCCGAAATTCCTGGCCAGGATCGCGGCCTTGCTCCGTTCATCAGGAGGAAGGGCATGATAGACGTGGGCCACGGTCTCAACCATCTCGGGCCACCCGAACATATCACTGAAAACCTGGGGCAGTGGGCTAGCATGACCGACCTCGGTCCTTAGCGGTTTGACACCGAGCATCTGTTGGTAGCGCAGGTAGGTCTCGACCGATAGGAAAGGCAGAGCAAGCGGCGCAATCACCAAACCGCTGATCAGCACAAGCACGGGAAAAACAACTTGTAGCCACCAAAGCGCGCGCCTCTGCTGCAGGATCTGCTCCCATAGTACGGCGCCGCCGGCAAAGAGCATCGGATAGGCCGGTAGCAAGTAGTAGTTCTTACCTGTCAAGGCAATCATCAGCACCAGGACGACCACGTATGCGATACCGAGGGTGCGATACCGAACTCCCCTTCTGTCGAAGAAGAAAAACCAGAGCCCGGCGATCCAGACCGGCGCGGTCAGGGGCAGCAAGAGGAGCACTTGCTGGGCGATATACGCTGACGGGGAAAGGACCACATTTTTCCCGGTTCTCTGGACGTTGCGCAGCACTTCGAGCGTCGGCCAGTCATGCTGGTACTGCCAGAGTAAATTGGGGAGAAAGAGGGCGAAGGCGACTGCAGAGCCAATCCACAGCCACTTGTCAGCGAGAAAGCGGCGCGCAGACGTCAGCAGCAGGCCGATAAAGAGGCCGAAACCGAAGAAGAGCATGGAGTGTTTATTCTCAAGACCTAGCCCTGCCAAGAGCCCAAACCAGAGCCAGGCCCGCGGGTCGTCTCGATTGATGGCGAGAATGACACAGTAGGCACAGCCCATCCAGAAGAGCGGCTCGAAGGCGTTCACAGAAAACAGGGTATCGATGCCGAGATAGCCCGGAGCGACCAACACACAAAGGCAGGCGAGCATCACAGCGAAGTGTCTGCCGCCGAATTCATGGACCATCAAGCCGGTCAGGAGGACTTTGGTGGCGCCAGCAACAGCCGGCAGGAAACGCAGCGCAGAGAGCGAATCGCCCAACAGCACACGGCTCAGCCGTGCCAACCACGGCGCCAACGGTGCCTGGTCCACATACCCCCAGTCGAGATGGTCCCCACGGGCGAGATAGTAGAACTCGTCGCGGAAGTAACCGTACTGTCCGTTGGTGAGGAGGTGGATGAGCAATTTGGCCGTCGCGAAATAGTACGCAACAGCGAGAGGGCTCGTCCAGCGGCTCTCAGCCGAGTGCTCTTGATGGAAAGAATTCTTCTCTTTCCATGCCTCAAACTCCTTCGACCTAAAGCGCGACTGCATACAACAGATCCACGTACGCCTTTTCCATCTCGGCCAAGCTGGCAATCTGTGAGCCCGGCTTCGGATGGATGACCATATATTCGTTCGGCGCATGCGGGTTCCAGCCGTGCCCGAGGCCTGCCAATGTGATCGGCAGCCCCAGCCGCTCGGTGAACTGGTAGTACGGCGCGCTGCCGGGCAGGCGCGGCGACACCTCCGGCGTATGCCCGTACTTGTTGAACACACTGATGACGGCCTGCACGAGCGGCGTCTCGACTGACGTCTGGGCCGGGGGATAGCCGCCCAGCTTGCGGATGATGATGTCACGGAAGCCACCCGCATCAAGATGCTGCCGGATCAGCGCCAGCGCTTCGTCGGGGTGCTGGTTGGGAACCAGGCGTGAATCGACCTTAGCCGTCGCCTTGTGGGGCAGAATCGTCTTCGTGCCTTCCCCGGTGTACCCGCTCCAGATGCCGTCGATGTTGAGCGTCGTATCGCAGAGCAACCGCAGCAGGGCCTCCTGGCGATCGCTCCCGTCGATCCAGCGCTCGACAGCGAACAGGTGCTTGTACACACTGTCATCCCAGGTCCGGAGCACCCCGTTGATCAGTCGCTGCTCCTCTGTGGTCGGCGGCCGGATCGCCTCGTAGTACCCAGGGACGGAGATTGTGTTCCCGTCGGGCGACGTGAGCGATGCCAATGCCTGCACCAAGCGCCACACCGGCGAATCGACCGCCGCCTTGAACGAGCCATGGATCTCAGCTGTGGTGGGGCCCCCGTGGGCTCCGCCCGTGGCTTCCAACTCGAAGTAGACGATGCCTTTGACGCCGAGATCGAGCCCGGCGGTGCCCTGCAGGTCCTGCGTGAGGAAGGGGAACAACACGCCGAATGCAGTCCGCAGGCGCTCCTCGTAGCGATCGACAATCTCCGGATAGTGCGGGGAACCGAGTTCCTCCTCGCCCTCCGCAGTAATCATCAGGTTGACGGGCAACCGGCCTTCGGTGGCCAAAATCGAGGCCACCGCGTTCAGCAAGGCGCGTTCCGGCCCCTTCTGGTTCATGGCGCCGCGGGCCATCACGACGGTACCGGTCTCATGTTCGACTAGCTGCGCCTCAAACGGCGGCACTTGCCAGTCTGCCGGCTCGACGGGCTGCACATCGTACATCATATAGACCAGCAGGGTCTTAGGGGCACCGGCGTCATAGTAGCCCCACACGCCGGGATGGCCTGCGGTAGGCACCAACTCGGCTTCGCGGAAACCGAGCGCCCGCAAGTCATCACGGAGCAAGGTCGCCATCTGCTCGATCCCGTAGTTTTGTGCGCTCACCGACGGCTGGCGCAGCCAGCGGCGGATGTGTTCAAGGTGTTCGTCGAGGTGAGTATCGATATGTTGATAGGCCCGCGTATGGTCACCGCGGTACGGCGCAATCGCCGCCGCATCGAAGCCCTCCGTGATCGTCAGCTGAAAGTGCGGCTTCGCCGGACGCTGTGCTGCAGCTACCGAGGTAGAGGGTGCAGATGAGCGGCTGCGCATGCCAGCTTCGACAAATTGACGCTGAAGGCCCAGGACGTGCTCCGCGCCGCCCAGGACT
>CAZAYE010000568.1:0-3404 GCA_964489255.1 uncultured Enterobacteriaceae bacterium | reverse complement strand
CGTGAGCTGCAGCTTCAGCGTCGTCACGATCTTCTGCACGATCTCATCTTGCAGGGCAAAGATGTCCTTCAGCGATCGGTCATACCGTTCCGCCCAGAGATGCGAGTCGGTGGGGGCATCCACTAACTGGACAGTGATTCGCACTTGATCGTCCGCTCTGCGCACGCTACCTTCCAACACGTATTGCACCCCCAGTTCTCTGCCAACGTCCTGCACTCTGACAGCTTTGCCCTTGTAGGTGAAGGCCGAGCTGCGGGCGATGACGAACAAACTGGCAATTTGCGAGAGGGCGGTGGTGAGGTCCTCAGTGATACCATCGCTGAAATAGTCCTGCTTGGAGTCTTCACTCATGTTCACGAACGGCAGCACGATAATGGAAGGCTTGTCGGAGAGCGGCAACGCCGCTGGTGCGGCTTCAGGACTGAGGATTGAGGACTGCGTGTTGAATGGTGAGCGAGCAAGATAGCGCACGGCCACACTCCCGCCTCCAATGAGTACCAGTCCTGCTATAACCACGACGGCCCAGGTCTGGTAGGCTGCACGAACCGGACGTTTCTGCGCTTGCCGGTCCTGAACAGAGTCGCGGGAGCGCAGCCCGGCTTGCGTGGCCAGTGCAGCCGCGGCTTCATCCATAACCACCCGCCACACTCGTACCGGCTTGGCAATGTTCTTGACCGTCTGCTCGCCCAGGTAGTCGTAGTGCAGCGGCAGTTTGGTCTCGATCTGGTCGTAGACCGTGCCTGAGATGCACAGGCCCCCAGGCTCCGCTAAGCCTTCCACGCGGGCGGCGATGTTGACCCCGTCGCCATAGAGCCGCTCCCCTTCGATCACCACATCCCCGAGGTTGAGCCCAATACGAAACTCCATTCTGCGCTGGGCAGGCAACGTGGCGTTTCGGGTTTTCAACTCGTACTGTAGTGCGACGGCGCACCGGACCGCATCGACGACACTGGCAAACTCCGCCAGCAGGTTATCGCCGGGGGAGTCTACCACGCGGCCGCGCTGCTGCTGAATGTAGGTGGCCATGACCGCGCGGTAGGCGGTCAGGGTACGGATAGTGGCTTCTTCATCCTCGCCCATGAGGCGGCTATAGCCTTTGACATCGGCGCTGAGAATGGCGGTGAGCTTGCGTTCCACGGTCGTTCCTTACCGCTGGCGATTATCCTGCTCTCTGGGCACAGTTGTCAAACTGGGAGGGGGCTTGTCGCTGCCCCTTCCCTCCACCCAGCTGCAGGAGCGGAAGCCGAGAGGGAAACTATGCGCGCACGTCAAGTTCTCGACACGTGTCCTGGCTGCGCGGCTCAGGCCGAACGGCCTGGAGTGCTGAACTGTACTGAACGTAACCGTGAACCGCTATCAATCTCATCAAAGACGGCAAGGCGACAGAGCGGCACCAACTGTCAGCCGAGCAGCTCCAAGGCGTGCTCGAACATCCGCGGCGCCGAAAGTGCGATCTCTTCCCAGTGCGGGTCGTCACGCTTACCACGCCGATGCAGCATCAGATTGAAGCAGGTGATCACGCCGAAACGATACCCGGCAAAGGCCCGGAACCAGCGCACTTCTTCGGCCGAGACGGGAAACGCCGCGACCTCCGAGTACGCTGCGACGATTTCCTCTGCGGATAGGGGTGCCACCCGCTTGATCTCGCTCTCGACCCAGCTGGCGGGGTCTGCAAAGAAGCAAATCCAGCCGAGGTCGAGCAGCGTCGGCCCGATGAGCGCAATCTCCCAGTCGATGAGCGCGACCGGACGCTCTTCGGTAAACAGCAGATTAGACCACTGGAAGTCACCGTGCACACAGCCGATGCGCGGATGATCTGGCAGCGTCGATCGTAGCCGGTCGCGCAACTCAGGCGCACGTGCCACAACCGCAGGATCGAGCGTGGGCCGATCGAGCAGGTAATCAAGCCGCTTCATCTCGTCGCTCAGCGAGAACGGCTCGCCGAACGCCGCGCGCCGCGGCTCCCACGCCACGGTGTGCAGGGCTGCCATGGTCTCGATCCCCTTGCGCGCGAGCCGCCGCAGATCTTCTGGGGGCAGCGTGGCTTCGCTGAGCTTGAACCCCTCCAGGAATTCGACGATGAAATACGGCCGGCCGAAAAATTCTGCCTCGTCGCCGTACCAATGCACGGGCGGCACCGGGACGGGTGTGTCGGCGAGCGACGCCATGATCTTGGCCTGACGCACGACGTCGGCGGGGCCAGCAATCTTCACGTCCGGCGGCGCCATTCGCAGCACGAGTTTGCCCGCCGGCGTGCGTCCGTCCGTACGATCAAGGACGAAGCTATAGCTGAAGCCGGCGTGGCCCGGCAACGGTTGGAGCGAATGTGCGCGCGCTCCGGGATCTCCGGTCTTCGCCCGCACCAACGCATTCAGCTTTGCGATAGTTTCTTCAGACATTGCAGCCATCTTCATGATTCCTGGGCCAAGCGCTTGTTTGCCTCTGAATCGATCTCTCACTCGTATACCGTCTTTACCAGAGGATTCGAGGCGCCGCCGTCGATCGTCAGCGTGGTGCTGGTGGTGAAACTCGCCGCCGGGCTCGCGAAGTACAGCGCCGCGCCGACCACCTCGTGGGGTTCACCCGCGCGCTGCAGGGGAAAGGTTTCCCGCGCCCGCCGGCTGAAGTCCTCGGTGCGCGACCACCCTCTACTCACATCGGTGTGGAACGGCCCACAGATGATGCAGTTGACCCGCACCTTAGGTCCATACTCCTTGGCGTAGGCAACCGTCAGAATATTGAGCCCCGCCTTGGCCGCTGCATAAGGGGCTGTCTCCGGGTTCGGGCGAAGCGACGCGGTCGAGGAGATGTTGATGATCGCACCACCGTCGCCCGCCACCATGCGTGAGCCGAAGAGAGCCGAGAGGCGGAACGGCCCCTTGAGATTCACGTCGATGATCTTGTCGAACAGCTCCTCGCTGGTCTCGAGCGATGAGGGGGCGAGCGGCGACAAGCCGGCATTGTTGATAAGCACATCAACCCGTCCCCAGCGGGCGTAGACCTCGTCAGCGAGGCGATTACAATCCTCCCATTTGCCGACGTGAATGGCGTGCGCGGACCCGTCACGACCGAGCGCCCGGATCTCTGCCACTGTCGCCTCGCAGGCGTCGAGTTTACGACTTGCGATTGCCAGGTTGGCCCCGGCTGCCGCGAATCCCAGCGCCATGGCGTGACCGAGTCCACGGCTACCGCCGCTGATTACTACTACTTTGCCAGTGAAATCATATCGAATAGCAGGCGTCGTCATTGAGCGTTCACCTCGAGACCGGTGCGGTCAGTGAATTTCTTGGACACCGCCTTTAGCGGGCATGGATTGCCGAACGCGTCTTTCCATTCTGGGCGTCACGCCCCGTCTCCGATCGTGACTACGATCTTGCCGATCTGTGCGTCGCTCAGCATGTACG
>CAZAYE010000567.1:0-3405 GCA_964489255.1 uncultured Enterobacteriaceae bacterium | reverse complement strand
GTCCTGCTACTTGCATGAGTTCGTCCATTTGCTTGGGTGTGACGACCCAGTCCCGGTCGCCGGAAATAAGCATGAGCGGGGAGCTGTCCTCTGGCAGATGACGTACAGGGTCATAGCGTTCCGGACAGCCGAGGCCAGATATCCGGCTGGGTGAGGAATCGACCACCAGGCGCGTGTACGTCTGGCTGCGGCCCACGGCGTTGAGCAGCACCACCCCGCCCATGGAAATCCCGTACAACAAGTGTCTAGCATACCCCAGGGTATTCAAATGGGTCACGATCTCCGCATAATCGGCAACGATGGCGGCGAGCCGGCTTTTCCCCTGCGAGAGACCGTAGCCGCGGTAATCAAAGATGTAGACATCCAACTGCAGGTCGCGGAACCTCTGCAGATCGGCGACGAGTTGATCTGCCAGCATGGCGTTGCCCTGTGCGACCAAGAGATAACCCTGGGGATTGGTGGTGGCGAGCTTGTAGCCGCCCAACTCTACTCCATCTCGGGTTCTGAAACGGCGGTGTTCCACATTCCGAATATGCACAAGGCGCTCCCGGCTGGGGCTCCCAGCCAGTGCGCGCCACAGCCAGAACATGAACGGCTCACGAATGGAACCGCAGACCGCGGTTTCCATATCGGCTTCCTGTGCCAAGACGGCTTTGGCGTCATTAGCCATGAGCGTCATAAACAATAGCAATGCTGACAAGGGCGACCCGGCGCGCAGCGGCCGCCTCACGTTACTGGTCAAGTCTTTCTTTTCCTGTAAAAGCGACGCAAACGCTAGTGAACCGCCTGACTCATCCCCCCACGACGCTAGCCGACGCGGGAGAGTGGAGCCGAGTTATTCAAGCTTTGCCAGCTCTTCCTTGACTACAGAAGCTGGCAGGGGATAGTAGCCGTCCTTGATCACAATCTCTTGCCCCTCTTTGCTCAACACGAACCTCGCGAATTCTCTGACCAGCGGATCCAGCGGCTTGCCCGGTGCGCGGTTGATATAGACAAACATGAAACGGCTCAGCGGATAGCTGCCGCTTATGACATTTTGGTAGGTTGCCTCCTGGAAGGGACCCCCTGCCTTGGTCGCTAGCGGAACTGCCCGCACGCCCGAGGTCGCATACCCAATGCTGCTATAGCCGATACCATTACGATCTTCACTCACTCCTTGGACAACCGAGGCTGAGCCTGGCATCTCCTTTACCGTATCCTTGTAGTCGCCGTTGCACAGGGCGTACCCCTTGAAAAAGCCATAGGTGCCAGAGGCGGCATTGCGGCCGTAGAGGCTAATCGGCGCGCGAGCCCAGGCTCCACCGACTCCGACATCGCCCCATGTCTTGGCGTTAGCTCCCTTACAGCGCTGAGTCTTGGAAAAGATCCCGTCTACCTGTTGGAGCGTGAGCCCTCTGAGGGGGTTACCTTTATGGACAAAGACCGCCAGGGCGTCGAGCGCCACGCGCAAGTGGGTTGGTTTATAGCCATACCTTTTCTCAAAGGCGTCAATCTCAGTCCCCTTCATCGGCCGCGACATCGGTCCAAACTGCGCCGTGCCTGCGATCAGCGCGGGAGGCGCAGTGCTAGAACCTTTGCCTTCGATCTGGATTTTTACGTTGGGGTAGAATTTCTTAAACCCTTCAGCCCAGAGAGTCATGAGGTTGTTCAGCGTGTCAGAGCCGATGCTGTTGAGGTTGCCCGCGATGCCGCTTATGCTCTGGTATGGTGAAAGAGCCGGATCAACTTGCAAGGCTTCTCCGTCCTGAGCTGCGACCCGTGCGGTCCAGGTGAGGGCGCAGGCAGAGAACAGAACAATAATGATGTTCCACCGCACTAGTTGTGTCATGGTATGGACTTCTTTGCGGGGGCCATGGAGATAGCAAGGAATGTACCATTGCGGGCTGTAACAGAGCTCAGGCTCGTAAGGGGAAGGGAGGAAAAGAAGACAAGGCATGTGATGCAGGGTAGGGCAGTTCTCCACAGACTAGTGAGGCTTTACGCTTGGGAAAGGTGGGAATTTTTTCTCGTCCTCTCGTCCGAACAGGGAATGGGCGTGGCGCGGCAGGGTCCGGTTGACTTTCTCGATGCGCTGGCGGAATACAGTGCGCACCTCGCTCCGTTCCAGCAGCGCAGCCCTGCTGCACGTGCCAAACTTTAGCGGTGGGAGATCTCTTTGGCAGCAACATGGCCAACATATTCATTCTCGGCCTTATTGGCCTCTTCCCCCGTCGGCAGCAGGTCGGGCAAAGATTCCAGACCCGAAGTCGACAGGACCAAAGGGAGGGGGCTGGTATAAGGATTGCGTGCTCGAACCGCCTAGCCGCTTGCAGTGCGCAGAGGCGAGTTTCTGGCCTTACAGGGGAGGAGAGAGCTCATGCTATGGCAACCGTTAGTGCTGGAAAAGCTGACTGCTGAACTGCGGACAAGTCTGGAAGTGCGATCGGCTAAAAACGAGGCCCATGACCCTTTCGCTCCTTATGGTTTGAGTAAACTAGCGGAGCTGTCTATCCCTTTGTCATTCCTACTCTGGCTGTCCAATCTGCCGGCGTTGCCCAGCCTACTCTTTCACTGCCTGCTGGCCGCACTGTTACTGGGCGGGTGCTCGCCTGAGCGAGGAGCCCATCCAAGCGGTGAGATCCTCTATCACCGTTACTGTGCCTCGTGCCATGGGGTGGCAGGCAAGGGGGATGGTCCCGTGGCCGTATCGCTGCGCAAGCCCCCGACAGACCTCACGACCCTTGCGCGCCGTGCGGGAGGACATTTCGATGAAGCCTCTGTGATGGCGGTGATCGATGGCAAGCGCTTGGTCGCCGAGCACGGCCCGCGCGAGATGCCGGTATGGGGTATGATTTTTGACGAAGAACTCAAAGACCAACCCTACACGGGGTACACAGTCCTGCTGCGGTCACGCGTGCTTGCCGACTATCTGCGGTCTATTCAGCAGGAATAATTTGCCCTATGCACACGCTAAACGGAAACTGGCATCTATTTTCCACCGAGGAGGTGGCGAACGTCCTGAATTCCGACCTCTACCTGGGCCTGGCTTCATGCGAGGCGGCAACGCGCCTGGCCCAGTACGGTCTCAACCGCCTGGCAGAGGAGCCGCCTCGGTCCCGCTGGCAGTTGTTTCTGGATCAGTTCAAGAGCCCCCTCATCCTCGTGCTCATCGGCGCCGCTGTCCAGGAACTCACCTTTGCGGGTCTGGTGGGGTTGATGGATCCGCCCAGGCCCGAGGCCCGAGAGGCGATCGCGCTGTGCCAGCAGGCGGGTATCGCAGTCAAGATGATTACGGGCGACCACAAAGACACGGCGGCTGCCATCGCCGTAAGGTGATTACCCTGGAGCCGAAGGAGCTGCCCAGCCTCACCCTGCTGGGTATTGCCGCCGTCATTGTCAGTCTCGCTGTCGCCTTTTATCTGGAAA
>CAZAYE010000566.1:0-3411 GCA_964489255.1 uncultured Enterobacteriaceae bacterium | reverse complement strand
ATCTTGCAGCGCGAAGATGTCGCGCAGTTCTCGATCGTAGCGCCCGGACCATAAATGCCTGCCCGTGATGGCATCAATCAACTGCGCAGAGATCCGCACCTGGTCGCCCGCCTTGCGCACACTGCCTTCCAGCACATACCGTACCCCCATCTCCCGGCTCACGTCCTGTACTTTCACGGCTTTGCCTTTGTAAGTGAAAGCAGAATTGCGCGCGATGACAAAGAGGCTGGAAATCTTGGACAGATCAGAGGTGAGGTCTTCAGTGATGCCGTCGCTAAAATACTCCTGCTCGGGGTCGCCGCTCATGTTGGCGAAAGGCAGGACAATGATAGAAGGCTTGGTAGGGAGGGGAAGACCTGCAGCAGACGGAAAGTACCAGTCCTTGAGGAATATAGCTCCTATACTCACCAGTACCAGGAACAGCACAGCCGCCGTAACTTGCTGGGCGGTGCCCACCCGACGAGAAAGCTTCAACCGCCCTACACGGAGTTTCTGGCGGAACCCTTGCGGTAGTTCGGAGAGCAGAGCGTAAACAGGAAAACGCCCGGCAATATTCTTGAGCTTTGGTTTCCCCAGAAACACCACCGTGCCCGGTGCGAGTTTCCGGGCGACTTCTTGGTAGACTACGTGGGAGATGCAGATGGTGCCAGGCTCGGCCAAGGCCTGGAGACGGGAGGCGATGTTCACCCCGTCGCCGAACACATCGCCATCCCGTTGTACGATATCACCCGAGTGGATGCCGATGCGCACGTGGATCTGGTCGGTTGTCTCTTTCTCCGCATTGTGGGTGCGGAACTGTGTCTGGATTTGTTGGGCGCATTGCACGGCGTGGACGACCGAGGGAAAGTCCACCAGAAAGGCATCGCCCACGGTCTTGATGACCGTGCCGTGATGTGCAGTGACGGCTTGCTGGATGATCTGGTTATGCACCTCCAGCAGTCGCAAGGTGCGAGCTTCGTTGGCGCCCATCTGGCGGCTGAAGCCAACGATGTCGGTGAACATGATCGCCGCCAGCCGCCGAGTCTCTGTGAGCACTGTACTGGCGGTGTCTTCCTTCATAGGTCCGGATTATTCTGCTGGCGTTGTTGAATTGTCAACAGTGCGGGCTAACGTGGGCGGTTACCTGCCGCCGCCCAGCCGTGTCCCTTCGGGTTCACCCCAAACCGCCAGCGGGCGGCGGTCAGGTGCAATGGCTTAGTTAGAAAGACAATCTGACCTGTTCATGGAAGTTTGATTGTAATCTCGGATATTTCACGTCTCGCTCCTAAGATGCATTGCCAGTCAGCCTCCAAAAGGGTTCTGGAAGTTCCGTGCTAACGTTGGACGACCAGTGTTTCGTACCGGATATCTGGAAGACCAGGCAATAGATCTCGAAGCTCCCGCTGTAAGGACTTCCACCGCTCCCGAGCGACAGTAATACGATCCTGTTCTACCACACCATCGCACAGGTTATCCATAATCAGTTTAAAGAGGTGTTTTTGAGGCTCAGAGGTAGTAGCGCCTTCCAAGAAACGCGACATGGTCGAGATTAGAGGATGCCTAACATTGACTAGTACCCGAGCTGGACAAGACTTCATTGAATCACGTCGGACGGAAGCTGCCGCTTCCCCACGCTTCCAGGAACCAGGCAGGTTCGACGGAAGGACTATAAAGGCAGCGCGGTCAAAAATCTCGTCACTGATGAGTGCATAATCCCCTCGAAGGATGTCGATTAAAGGGGTTTTTGTCACTTCGGCAAAGATGCGCCTTCCCTCACTGTAAAGATTCTTCTCGGAGATAAAGCCCTTCCAGCCTGGGGAACTAACAATCTTGTCGAAAAGAAAGAACTCACGGCGGTCCTCGACAAGCACCCATTGACTCAGTCCAGCCGCCTTTGCATAAACCTTGAATAGAGAAGACTTCGCAACGTTTTCAAGAACGAAGATACCCTCTGAAGAGTGGTCCAACGCTGAGACTAACTCAAACTTGTCTTGTCCGTCAGACATTTGAATACAAATCGGACAGTGCTCACGGTAAAGTTGAATAACGGTATCATCAACGACCTTACTACGGCTGAAACCGAAGGGTTTCTCGCCACGTTCACGCCAAGAGTTCTTGTATTCCACTGTTGATAGCGTCATGGCGGTCAAGATCGCCTTGCGTTTAGCTTTGGGGCTGAGATTCCTGTCACAAATCTCTTTTACGACTGAGCGCAATCCATCACAGAAACGCTCATGTATGACCTGTAGAAGCTCTTCAGAAAAGTCCTGCTCGATCTCAACCTCAAGACGGGAAGGCAGAATCGGAGACGCACCCTTCTCAAAGTCGACAACCACCCAACAGTGTCGCAATCCACTATCGTTAGGGTCCTCATATCGGGGTTTGTCCCCAGATTCCGAAACCCAGATGTAGCGTTTGCCAGGTTTGAGGATAAGAGAAGTCTGTTCGAACACCCTGACACCTGAATTGCCAACAATCAGTCGTCTATCTGGTAGTTTCTCCTCCTTATCTCGTCCCTTGAACTCATAGCAGAATAAACATCGTAGGGTGAATCTGTGAGGTCCTATTTGCTCCTCGGTAATGTGGTCTCGTAGGAGCGCCTTTGATGCTAGATTCGACGAGAGAAGGAGAACCTCAGAAAGTCGTCGGGGCAGATGAGGGTCTGGGGAGACGGACACGTTCTCATCTATGTAAAGAAAGAATTCGTTTGCTAGATCGAGGAATGCCTTCGGTGAGAGCCCCTCCTTAAGCTGGATCTCAATTTCGGTTCCTATGTCCGTATCAATTGTCTCTAGTAGAAAAGGCTTGTCTACAGCCGTGAAATCAACCAGCCAGCCTGATTCGCCCACATCCCGAAAGAAGCGAGTACGGACAAGAACTCGATTTGCATCTTGAAAGACAGCAGCGAATCCAATACCAAATTTTCCAATTGCACGTACTGCTGTCTCGTGCGTGACTGGCTTTCCTTCATGTAATTCATCTGAACTCCAGATAGATCGTCCCAGAGTTGTGAGGTATCGAAGAACATGTTGGCGTGACATGCCAATACCGTTGTCGCGGATAATACAGGTATTACCTTTCAGATAAGAAATTTCGAGTCGAGAACCATAGTTGCTATCATCTAAGGCTCTACGGGCGGAATTCGCGTCAAGGGCGTTTTGTAAGATCTCCCGAAACCAAACGTATTTGGCGTCGCGATACATCGCCTTACCCATGAGGAGCTTGACTATTGGTGTTGTCTCTACAGTAAGGTAATAGTCTGAAATCTGCCGGTTTCTCCATCTAGGGAATTCCAGCGTGAGGCTGAGCGGTGGAAATATGCGTTGAGCGTTCCGCCAAGAATCGGCGATGTGACGTAGGGCTGCATCAATGTAATGCTTTAACATCTGTCTCTTATACACATCTCCGAGCCCACGAGACTAGGCATGATCT
>CAZAYE010000565.1:0-3411 GCA_964489255.1 uncultured Enterobacteriaceae bacterium | reverse complement strand
GCCGACTTGATTTCGACTACCATGACTTTGCCATCTCGCACCACCACGTCCAGTTCCACTTGATCAGGCTGTCCGAAGACGTCCCCCGCGGCGTCATAGGCCACAAAGCGCTCGGTGGTGAACCCCGCTTCCTGGAGGATCGTCCGTATCCCGTGGCGGAAGGCGGCTTCTGTCTGCAGACCCCAGCGGGCGCCCAGGCCACCGATCTGGGTGGCAAAGGTCTGACGGAACCGGGCAAATTCGTTTTCCGTACGCTGCTGGGCGGCGGTTAACTCCTTCTGGGCAGCGGCTAACTCCTCAAGCCGCGTCTCAGTGCGAGCTTGGGCGGCGGCTAACTCCCCGACCAGGGCTTCTGTGCGCTTCTGAGCCTCAGCGAGATCACGCACAACGTCTTTCAGGTCTTCGAAATCTGATCTCCTCACTTCCAGCTCTGCCTTAAGCGTATCTATTAAGCGCGCAATCGGCAGCCGCAGCTCGGGCGGAAACGCCTCAAAAATCTCTGCATACTGCATGATGACATCCTCTTAAGCACTAAGAATCTGCTGCAAGCACTCCAGCTCCGCCGGAAGCGGCTCTTGCCAAAGCCAGCTAACCTCTACCCAAAAGCCGGAGATGACCTTGCTCTCTAGCCGTCCCTCGCTGTGCCGAGTGATCAGGTAGGGGTTCTGAGCACGGTCGGGAAGAAGATGCCGGTAAAGTACCTTCTCGTCCGCATCGATGGCCCAATACTCCCCGATGCCGTACTCACGGTAATGGGCCGCCTTCGTTTTTAGATCATAGTTTCGCTTCCCTGGGAAATCACTTCGATCACCAGAGCGGGAGCGCCTGAAAAATATCCTTCACTCAAGCGCTCCAGTTGCTCCACGGCCACAAAGAAAATGTCCGGTTCGCAGTCCAGGCCAGGAACTCCTCATAGGTCATCTTTCCTGAGGGTTTTGTTGGTTGCACCTTTGCTGCCTGCGATGGTTCCATCGTGGTCCCTCTTTGATATTCATCCCTAGCCCTACATGGAAGTGTTTCAAGGACGACTGTGGCGGACTCACAGAATGGACCCTACCACATCAGCAAACCAGTGGCCAGCATAGTAAAGCTCCTTTTCCCCGCATCAAATTCCTTGCGCTACTGCAATTCTTTTCTTGCCCTCTGATCCTTCTTCCCCCTCATAAGTTCGTGAAAAACCAGCCAGTCTCTTTCGCTGCATGACTGGCATCCCTCTTGCTCCTTTCCGATGCTTCTGAGAGGGTCTGCAGTATGACGCTCAGCAGCGCGATCCTGGCCCTTCACATCACGGCCGGTACTGTCGGGCTCCTCCTCGGGCCCATTGCCATGCGAGCCCCGAAGCGCCCCGGTCTTCACACCTTCGCTGGAGAGGCTTATCACTGGGTCATGTTCACGGTTTGCCTCTCGGCGGGGCTGCTGGCTGTCCTCAACTGACAGCGGCTCTGGTGGTTCCTGCCTATTGCAGTCGGCTCCTATGCCTTCGCGCTTCTGGGCTACATGGCGGCTAAGCGGCGGTGGCCAGGGTGGATCCGGGCGCACATTGCAGGACAGGGTGGCTCATACATTGCCATGACCACTGCGCTTCTGGTGGTGAACTGGGAGACGCTGACAGGCAACCCCGGCATTTACTCTCCGGTGGCGTGGGTGTTGCCCACGGTGGTGGGCTCGCCAATGATCGCATGGGTGACCTATCAGGTGCGTCTGGGAAAGCGCCCGAAGCGGTATTGACCGGTTGTTGGCCCGAGCGGCACCGGACCGTCTGGATCGTGTTGCGAGCGCAGGAGAAGTCGATGTGAACGACACAGAACGCAGGGCCGAGCGCCCGTTGTGGTTCAAGGTGTTCTTCTGGTTTCTCGGTCCCCCGCCGGTCCTGACCAGGCGCCAGTGGCGTGTGCTCGGGGTGATCGGTACCGCCAACCTCTTCGACAACTATGATTTGGGAATCATGGGCCTGGCTCTTCCCCAGATCCAGGCTGGACTCGGGATTGCGGAGGCAGACATTGGGGGCTTGATCGCCTTTGTCCGGCTGGGCGTGATTCCCGCCATGCTGCTGACCCTGCTGGCGGACCGTGCCGGACGACGCCGTCTCCTACTGCTCACGATCCTTGGCTTCACGCTCTGCACCTTCCTCACCGCGTTCGTGCGCGAGGCGCAGGAGTTCATGGCGCTGCAGTTCCTTGCACGGATGTTCATTGCAGGCGAGTTAATGTTAGCGGTAGTGGTGATCGCAGAGGAGTTCGATGCCCATATGCGTGGCTGGGGCATTGGCATGCTGGGGGCGCTGGGGGGTCTTGGTCATGGGCTCGCGTCGATTGTCTTCTCGTTCGTAAATGTCCTGCCGTTTGGCTGGCGGGCGCT
Source organism: uncultured Enterobacteriaceae bacterium (assembly GCA_964489255.1). Taxonomy (GTDB): domain Bacteria; phylum Desulfobacterota; class Binatia; order Bin18; family Bin18; genus CAZAYE01. Next base: position 1,053 of record CAZAYE010000565.1, on the reverse strand, counting down.
TTACGTCCTTGGGGTGTTGCCCTTGCTCCTGCTGGCCTGGTTTCGCCGCACACTGCAGGAGACGCGCCGCTTCGAGATCCATCGGGAGACGCGGGCGTCCACACACGGTATACGGGATGCGCTTCAGCCTTTCCGCAACCTGGTACGGATGTACCCGGGCCGTATGATCGTTCTTTGTGCAGCCTTGGTTCCGACCGTTTTCGTGCTTGCCACCTCTATGACCTTCCAGGCCAAGTTCCTCCAAGAGGTGCACGGCTACTCTCCTGTAAACGTCGCAACCCTGTACCTCACTGTAGGAGTGCTATCGCCCATTGGAAATGTGGTTGCGGGAGCACTCGGGGACAGGTTCGGACGTAAGCGAGTTATGATCCTGGGGCTCTTTGCCAACGCTGCTGCTGTCGCGTTGTTCTACAACACCGCAGGTTTATGGGTTCCGCCGGCCTGGGGCCTCATGGTGTTTACCGTGACCATGGTCGAAGTACTGTTCGCTGCGCTCGGCAGCGAGCTTTTTCCGACGTCCTACCGGTCCACCGCCTCCGGGGTCCGCGCAATTGTGTCAACGCTTGGCGCTGCACTCGGGCTTTGGCTTGAAGGTAAGCTCTATGTTCTCGTTGGTAGCCATGCGACAGCGATCACATGGATGCTTATTGCGGCGCCCATCGCCCCGCTGGTGATCGGGTTGTTGTTGCCGGAGACTGCCACCCGTGAGCTGGAGGACATCTCACCCGAGAAGCAGATGGGATAGGCCTGGTCAATGCCCTTCCCTGCATCAAATTCCTTGCGCTACTGCAATTCTTTTCTTGCCCCTCGCTCCGGCTTCCCCTCATAAGTTTGTGGAAAACCGGCCGGTTTCTTTTGCTGTATAGCTGGCATCCCTCTTGCTCCTTTCCAAGGTAGAAAGGAGAGGAGGGTATGTAGATTGAAAGAAAAAATTTGGAGTAGCATACGAGGAGTATTGCCGAGCAGTACCGAGGTGGGTCCCAAGAGTGAGTCGTACCCAAAAGGTAGGATAATGCGCTCTTCGGTTTAAAGGAGAAAGCCGTGACGGTCATT
>CAZAYE010000564.1:1182-3414 GCA_964489255.1 uncultured Enterobacteriaceae bacterium | reverse complement strand
GCATTCGAGACATTGAGGGCTGGAATTCCAGTCTGACCAATTTGTTGCAGAATGCGCTGAGCGTTCATAGCGTTCGCCTGAAAGAGGTTGCCGCACACGAACATTTCAATATCTTTGATTGACACCCCCGCATCTTTGAGCGCCAGTACGGCAGCTTCAGCACCAAGCTGGGGCACATCCTTGTCAGGATACCGGCCGAATTTGATCATTCCTACGCCGAGTACATATACGTCTCTCATAAGTGGCCTCCTTTGCTGCCCGCTGAGTTAGCGCTAATTCTGGCTTGGCTTAAAGAAGAAAGCAATGATGTCAATGGTCTCTTCGACCCCTTCGGCGTTCTTTTCCTTGCGCTCGCGCACCTTACGCGTGACCATCTCGACCGGCATGCCAAATGTAATCTTGACCGGATCAGGCTCGATATCAACAAGATTGCAACGAACGCTGACTCCTTCGGGCAAATCTACAATCGCAGAGACGTAGGGCACCGGTACGCCCGGTACTGATTGATGAACAATCGAATAGACATAGAGCGATCCGCGCTCACTCAACTTGATTTCCTTCAGGGGCTCAGTCGCCGTGCACTTGCTACAGCCAACTCTGCCTTCGCCTATGTAGGTCGCCCCACATGCCTGGCAGCGATAGCCAACCAGATAGGGTTTTTCACCAGGGGCGGTTGGCAGGTGTAACATGTCAGCGATCGGGCGTTGTTTCCTCTCCCCCGCGCTTGCCTCTGCGGCCATGGCCAGCTCCTTTCTTGTCTCTACCCAGGCGCGCTTTCTTCCTCTACCGGAGGCTGAAGATCTCGCCGGAGCAGGAAGCCTTGCAAAGCCCTTTCTGCTTCTTGGTGGTGGAGATCATCTCGGTACTGACTGGCAGTATCACCCAGCCAGTATTGTAACTTCGTAAGAAGAGCCACGCCGTGGTACAGGTACCCATACATGAGCGCAGCGCCCAAGACAAGCCCTTGGAAAAATTGTTTCATATCGTCTTTATCGGCACAAACTGAAGAAACTTTGGCGGCGAACATTGCGGGATAACGAACAACCTCCTATAGGGAAAAACGGTATGAAAGGTATTCTGGCTTCAGTGCTCGCGCTCTTGTATCCACCACAATGTCCAAGCTGTCAGGCTGCGGTTGGACCGCAAGACAGTTTCTGCGCGCCGTGTAAGGAATTCGTCCAACCTATCGCTTCGCCGCTGTGCCTCTGTTGTGGAACTCCCTTCGCCACCTCAGCCGGACCAGATCATCTGTGCGCCCACTGCCAGGCTCGTCCCCCCTCGTTCCGTCAGGCTCGGTCTTGGGCTCGTTACCAAAGCGGGGAAACGACGCCTCAGCCGCTGAGCGAAGCAATTCAACGCTTCAAGTATCAGCGAAACCTGAGCGTCGGGAGAACCTTAGCCGCGCTCGGAGCCCAGTATTTTCCCCTAGCAAATGGAACTTACGATTTGATCGTGCCCGTGCCCCTTCACCTAGAACGTCTGCGCTGGCGCGGGTTTAACCAGTCTTTGATTCTGGCACGGGCGATTGGCCGTACACAGCAGATTACAGTTGATCCGTTCTTGCTGGAACGCATACGGGCCACAATCCCCCAGACTCAACTTCGCGAACACGAGCGCCGAGCTAATGTCCGTGGCGCATTTGCCGTTGCGGCTCTAGAACGACTACGCGGGCAACGGGTGCTGCTCATAGACGACGTCTACACCTCCGGCGCAACAATTGAGGAATGTGCAAAAGTCCTCTGCCGTGGCGGTGCTGAGGTCGTTGATGTATTTACCCTTGCACGAGCGGTCAGCTATTAAACCACCCTTCGACAAGTTCAGGGTGAGCGGGTTAATATAGAAATCCCTTTTTAAGAAACCGTTCGTGCTGAGTCTCCTTCGACCACGCTCAGTACGGGCTTCGATTGCGCTTAGGACAGGCTTGTCGAAGTACGAACATCGGAACATTGATATGACTTCCCCAGTTTCTCTTGGCGTACTCATCTCCGGCAGTGGCACGAACCTGCAAGCGATTATCGATGCCATTGCGCAGAATGCGCTTAACGCTGCGATCCGCGTGGTGATCAGCAATCGCAGTGAGGCCTACGGCCTGACCCGGGCTCGGAATCATGGCCTCCCTACAGTGGTCATTCCCCATCAAGACTTCTCCTCACGTGAAGCGTTCGAGGCTGAGGTCACCAAAATCCTCCAAGTACATGGGGTGGAGTTAGTGGTGCTGGCGGGGTTTATGCG
>CAZAYE010000564.1:0-1172 GCA_964489255.1 uncultured Enterobacteriaceae bacterium | reverse complement strand
TATGCGCTTGCTCTCCCCGTTCTTCATCCGTGCTTTCCCGCAACGCATCATGAACATCCATCCTGCCCTGCTACCAGCCTTTCCAGGTACTCATGCCCAACGTCAAGCTTTGGAGCGCGGGGTGCGAATTGCAGGAGCGACAGTCCACTTTGTCGATGAAGAGGTGGACCATGGCCCGATCATCGTGCAGGCTGCCGTACCGGCTTATCCAGATGACACAGAAGAGAGCCTGAGCGCACGTATCTTAGCTCAGGAGCATCGTATTTATCCCCAAGCAATTCAGCTTTTTGCCGAAGGTCGGTTGGAGATCCACGGTGGTAAGGTGATCATCCGTAATGAACCCCACTCCCCAGCAGCATTCCTTCGTTCTCCTGAGCCTGCATGAGTACTCCTAGCGGCCAGATTGGCATTGATGAGTCGGGCAAGGGCGATTACTTCGGCCCGCTAGTCATTGCCAGCGTCTATGTTAACCATGAGCAGGAAGAGTCCCTACGAGCTGCGGGCGTGCGCGACAGCAAGACGCTCTCCGACCAAAAAGCTGCTGAGCTTGCTGCTCGGATTCGCGGCATCTGTCCTCATAGCCTCGTGGTGATCGGTCCAGAACGGTATAACAGTTTGCACGCCTCCTTCAAAAATCTGAACCGCTTGCTCGCCTGGGGTCATGCACGGGCGCTGGAAAACTTGTTAGAGAAAGTCTCTTGCGATCGTGTGGTCGCCGATCAGTTTGGTGATGAGCGATTTCTCGCGAATGCCCTTATGGCCAAAGGCCGGACAGTGACTTTGATCCAGAAACCACGAGCAGAGGAAGAGATTGCTGTTGCGACAGCTTCGATTGTTGCTCGCGCCGAGTTTCTTCGCCGTCTCCAAGATTTAAGTACGCGTTATGGAGTGGCCTTGCCAAAGGGAGCAAGCGATCTAGTGATCACCGCCGGCAAAGAATTCGTGCGGCGGCATGGTGCAGAAGCTCTCGGTCAAGTGGCGAAGCTACATTTTCGCACAACGGCGAGCGTGCTGGCTGAGACGTAAGGCATAGAAGAACAGTATTGGTCTTGTAGGCTGGAATGAGAGAAACGAATTCCAGCTGACGTTCCGGTCGAGGTCTTGCACGCCTTGGACCACTCTCTGGCGCTCCAGCAGCTTGAGTCGTCGCAGTAAAGAGCGTCCACGCAAGA
>CAZAYE010000563.1:0-3416 GCA_964489255.1 uncultured Enterobacteriaceae bacterium | reverse complement strand
TCATGATGCCACGCAGAATACGCTCTGGGGTGCCGTCTGCCAGATCTTTCTCTTCAAGATCGAGCAGGATCGCGAGTTCCGAACCATACCGCTCAATCAGTCGATCATACTCTGCAGTGACTCTTTTGGTGTTCGGTTTTTGGCCCAGGGCCGCGGCGATAATCTCTTCAAGGGGAAGCAGGTGTTTCGCCGGGATTGCATTTGCCGGTTGGTATCCTGCTTGACGATCAGCCAAAGCCTCAACCCGATGTAACACCCCAACGGTAAGCTTCTTTCCACAAACCGGACACGTATTGTTCACTTGTCTGGTCTCGGCCGGAGAGAGTCGCACCTGACACTGGCGATGCCCATCGAGGTGATATTTTCCTTCCTCAGGAAAGAACTCGATGGTGCAGAGAAACTGGGTTGGATCATGGCTGGTGAGGGCGTCGAGTACGCCGAGGTAACTCAATTCGCACTGCAGCACGTTCGCCTCACGTGCCAATCGACGTGGAGAGTGCGCGTCTGAATTCGAGATTAGGGCAAGTCGGTCGAGGGCCGAAAGCCGCCAATTCATCGCCGGGTCAGAGGAAAGGCCGGTCTCGACGGCGCGAATATAGCGAGTGTCTTCACCATAGCACTCGGCTAAGGAGTCGAAGCCAGAGAACGAGCCGAGCACCGAAAACCACGGCGTCCACACATGGGCAGGAATGACCTCACACTCTGGCGCGACCTCAAGCACGATTTTGAGCAGATCGTGAGCCGTGCAAGTCAGCGTCGGCCGACCGTCGATGGCCAAGTTGCCATGCCGTGCGAGGCCGGCATTGAGGCGATCGACCGCGGCAAAACTCGGCGCGAACACCAGTGTGTGGGTTTTGCGGAGTCGCTCTGCCTGGCGAAAGATGTTGGTAATCTCAACCGTGAGCAGGAAACGGACTTCGCGTTCCCCTGCACGTAAGCGAAAGAGCCCGTCCTCTGCCGGTTCGAGCTGTTGCTTCAGATAAGTGAGATAGATCGGATGGGTGAAATCACCCGTGCCAAGGAGGGTGATGCCTTTACGCTTGGCCCACCACGCCAGACGCTCCGCCTCCATTTCCCGGCTACACGCGTAGCTGAAGCGAGAGTGAATATGCAAATCGGCGATTATGCGCACAGGAAGGCATTTCCGCCAATTTGTGCGGCTGTGTCAAGAGAGAGTCTCGCAAAGACAACCCCTGGAGAGCGGCTAGGGTCTACTCTCCGATTTCAGCCTCATGTCCTGACGACATCTAGAGCAGATTGCAGATGCGTTTACCCCAGACTGGATTCCCGCGTTCGCGGGAATGACCCTGCCAAGGCTCCCTTCTCCGTCATGCCCGCGCAGGCGGGCATCCAGGCCTTTGGTGCGCGGGGTAAAGGCAAGCGAAATTTACTCTAAACACGCGCTAAGCATCTACGAGGCTTGCCTGAACCGATCAAGCAGATGCGGATCGATCTTGCTCTTGACCGTGCGCCGGTCGAGTTGAAGACGGCGCGCGGTTTCTTCGTAACTCCCGGTCTGCGCATACACTAAGGTGCAATACCGTCGCAAGAGTTCGTCAGCGGTGAGCGTGCCGTCGGTAAAGGCACGAGAGAACTCATCAGGGGCCGAGCGCATCCGCGCCTGCGGCGGGCGGTATTCTTTACGCACGAGCACGTTACGCACGCATTGCTCAAGTTCACGGATATTGCCAGGCCACTCGTAGTCACGTCCCAGGTGCTGCACGACCCGGGCCTCGACCTCTTTCGCTAAAGCCTCGGCTTCAGCGCCGACCACCCGCCGCGCGATGAACAGCAGTAACTCTCGCAACACCTCGGGAGATTCGCGCAGTTGCTCTTGTAAGGAGGGTGTCACAATCAAATCGGAACACAGACGGTAGTAGAAGTCTTGCCGGAAGTGCCCATCCTGCATCGCCTGGGAAAGATCACGATTGGTCGCGGCAATAAGTTTGCCGCGGAACTGTCGTTCTGTGGTATCACCCAACGCCTGGAAGGTGCGCGCCTGGAGCACGCGGAGCAACTTGACCTGAATCGACGCATCCAGGTCGCCAATCTCGTCAAGGAAGACCGTCCCCAACGGTGGACAAACCTCCAGCCAGCCCCGTCGATCCTGCAACGCGCCAGTAAAGGCACCGCGCCGGTGCCCAAACAACTCTGACTCAATGAGTGTGGACGGCAAGGCAGAAAGATTGATGGCGTAAAACGACCCGACAAAATCTTCCGTGAAGGTCAGCGTTCTCGCATCGAAGGGAATGTAGCGTGACAGACCAATAGCCCTGGCAACCAGTTCTTTGCCTGTTCCTGAGGGACCGCGAATGAGGGTCGTGAAATCGCCCAGGCGGTCGTAGAGGGTACGGCGGTAGCGTCGCATGTCGTGCGTAAAGATCGACTGCCAGACCGCAGCCCGCAAGCGCGCGGCCGCCATCGAACTGCCGATAATAAACTCCATGATGAAATGGAATGCTCGCCGCAATTGAAAGAAACACGCGAACAGATGGGGAGTGTCGTGCGGCATCGGTAACGTAATGGAGGGCAGAGTGAAGAAGTCCTCCCACTCGCGCAGGAACTTCGCATAAAACCTACACTGCTCCCGCCCACGTTTCTGTTCCAAGGCTCGGACGATGAGCTCATAGAAATGGTTTTGGTAACGGTTATACAGGAGAAAGAGCACAGCGTCCTCGTAAAGGACGAGGTCTGGTTCTGCGGCTGCGTTTCCATCAGCAAGGTGATCGCGCAACTGCCGCACCAGCCCATCAACCCGTTCGGTAATCTTCGCATTGTTCACGTTGGGTAAGTTTGGATCGTCCACCCGTAAACTCCAGACAGCCTTCACTTCGCTGAAATCTGCCCCAAGCGCCGCACGTTCATACTCGATGCGTTCAGGAAGGAACGGGTTACAGTAGCCCAGACCGGACACTGCGCGCAGAAAGGTTCGCTCATCATTAGCCAGAAAGGCCATAGCAACACCCTCCTTAGAGAATGGACATTGAATGTACAGCTCTCCGCAGAAAATGTCTAACCGCGGTGAGTTTGTGACTCGGCAGCATCAGCTGTGTTGGCCATAAGTGCTTGATCTGCCTCATGATCTCGCAGGAGCAGCCTCTGGCATGGCACTTGCCCCTAGTTCTATGCAGATATCACCGCCAACCCGGTGAGCACTGCAGAGAAGGAGGATATGGGCGATGTCAGTACGGTCTGAGATTGAAACACTCTTTGCGAGGCAGGTCGCTGAATTCATGAATTGTGCAAACTTTAGCGCCCTTGAGGCTGGACAAGCGTCCCAGGAAGACTATACCTGCTTCATCGAAAATGTGGTGCGTGCGCACCTGAAGTCGCCGCAGCTGCTTGCCTTCCTCTTTGCGCTGGCGCCACCGGATGTCACCGAGAACCTGCAACACAACTTGCTTGAGGAACTCGGG
>CAZAYE010000562.1:0-3418 GCA_964489255.1 uncultured Enterobacteriaceae bacterium | reverse complement strand
ATCAAGCGCAATTCATTCAGGAGAGGGTCTCCCTCAAACGAGCTGGTGGCGACAGCAAGGAGCGGTTGAGTTGGCGACCATTCCAGAGCAATTTTTTCTGGCAAAGCACCAAGGGACTTAGGATCACTCCCGTCGGCTGCGGCCAGCATGAGCGTGGTCTTGGCTCCGTTTTTTCCGGTGTCGCCGTAGGCCAACCATTTCCCGTCCGCTGACCAAGAAGAGGGACCAAACGCTGCGGGCGCGCGTGAGACCAGACGGCGTTTGCCGCTGGCAATATCAAGCAGGCTGACAGAATGCCCTGCTTTGGCTTCTGGGTCTCCGCCGCTGTGGACGAGCAGTGCCCGGGCATCAGCTCGCCAATCGAAGTAAAACGGTACCCCTTGGGCCACGGTTTTGGGTCGTTGTCCCCCTAACGTTGGCCATAATCCCAACGAGAGTGTCCCTGGTCCGCTGAGCAGTACTGCTAAATGCTGACCATCAGGCGCCCAGTAGGCGTAAATTGGTCGCAAGCCTGGTTCTTTGTAAGAATTCAGCACCTGCGAACTCGCCACCTCAAAAATGTACAGCTCATCAGTCGTTTCCTCTTCGTCAGCGATCACTCGAAAACAGGCTAAGCGCCGACTGTCTGGAGACCATACCGGCCAACGGTAGAAATCACGGCCGTCTTTGACTAATCGTCCAGAAAAAGCGATCGCTTGCAGAATCTCACCAGAGGCAAGTTTTCGTCTGCTGGTGCCATCGGGCTGGACAGTATAGAGGTCGCCCGCCTCATCGACGTAAGCAATCAGATTAGTTTCAGAAACTGCAGGCGAGGTGTAGAGAAGACAAAGAACGAGCAAAACGGCACGGCTGAAAGGTTTCAGGTCCATGAGCAAATCTCCACTGCCAACCGACGATAACAAAGTTTCTGCAGCGGCGAAACCGCCGCGGCGCGTTCGCCAGGCTCCTGAACTCAAGGAGCGCGTTGACAGCCCTGGAATGAAGCTCTATATGTGAAAAGCTCGCTCTGACAAAGGAGCGATGGATGAGGAGGCGAGAGCCTCTCTTTTTTTACCCAGTGCCTGACCGATCGGTTAATGGCGAGAGTCAAGGACACAGAAGGATAAAGGACGTGTCAGGACAAGAGGGGTTGCTTTTAAGAATAACACCGGGAGCTGATGAACTGCTCCGGAGCGTGGATAGCGCGGTCACCCGGTCTCAAGAGGATTTCCTGCGTGAGCAATGGCCTCAAGGGTACTGGTACTATCCCCTTGAAGCGAATGCCACCATGGACGCAGAATACATCTTCTTCAACCACTTCATGGGTTTAGTGGATGAGGAGAAGCACACGCGTATCTGCGAACATCTGTTAGCCGTCCAGGGTAATGATGGGGCCTGGCCGTTGTTTTACAAGGGTCCAGGGCATCTGGGCAGCACTATTGAAGCGTATTTTGCGCTCAAACTCACTGGCTACTCTGCCGACCATCCAGCTTTGACCAGGGCCCGGGAGTTCATTCTCGACAGCGGAGGCTTAGCCAAGGCCCAGGTCTTCACCCGGATATTCTTGGCGTACTTCGGTCAGTTTCCCTGGCATGGAGTTCCAGCTCTGCCGGTTGAGGTTGTGCTGCTGCCGCCATGGTTTCCACTCAATATCTACGAGATGTCCAGCTGGGCCCGGGGTACGGTAGTGCCGCTGGCTATCATACTCGCCCACCGACCTTCTATTCCTATTCCCGCTGCCTGTGGCCTGTCTGAACTCTGGAAAGATCCACCCGAGCGTTCCGATTTAACCTTCCCGTACTCCTCTCAGCTGCTCTCTTGGGAAAATTTTTTCGTTGTTGGAGACAAGCTCCTAAAATTTCTGGGCAGGAGCCCAGTAAAACCCTTGCGGAAGCACGCCCTGAAAAAAGCCGAACAGTGGCTGTTCGATCACCAAGATGTGAACGGTGGTTGGGGTGGGATTCAGCCGGCGATGCTCAATTCCGTTATGGCTCTGCATAGCCTCGGTTATCCCCATGATCACCCGGCAGTTGCCAAAGGGATCCAAGCGATTGAAGACTTTCTCATGGAGGCCGATGGGCAGTTGTTCTTCCAGCCGTGTGTGTCACCTGTCTGGGATACAGTGTGGGCGATCAAAGCGCTGATTGATTCGGGTTTCCCTACGGATCACCCAGTGATCACCAGAGCGGCGAACTGGTTAATCGAGAACCAAATTTTCAAGACGGGCGACTGGCAGATCAAAAATCCAGAATTGGAACCAGGCGGATGGGCGTTCGAGTTTGCTAATGACTGGTACCCAGACGTGGACGATTCTGCAGTCATTCTCTTTACCTTGAAACGAGTGACAGGTCTCGACGAACGGAAAAAAGCTCATGCGATTGCGTGTGGCCTGAACTGGACTTTGGGAATGCAGAGCCGCAACGGAGGCTGGGGAGCATTTGATACCGACAATACCCTGGACCTGTGGAACCAGATGCCGTTCGGCGACATGAAAGCGATGATCGATCCACCCACGGCTGACCTCACTGGACGGCTGTTGGAAATGATGGGCGCGTTCGGCTATGACCAAAAATTTCGTCGTGCCCAAAATGCACTCAAGTTTATTCAAAACGTGCAAGAGGCTGACGGATCGTGGTGGGGACGTTGGGGGGTGAATTACATTTACGGCACGTGGTCAGTCCTGGTTGGGCTACGCGCGATCGGTGAGGACATGAACCGACCCTACATCCGCCGAGCGGTAGCCTGGCTCAAAGAACGCCAGAACCCAGATGGTGGTTGGGGAGAAGACTGCCTGTCGTATTGGGACCAGAGTTATGCAGGAAAAGGAGAAAGCACGCCGTCGCAGACGGCGTGGGCCGTGCTCGGGCTCCTTGCCGCAGGGTCCGAGATCAGTCCGGCCATTCTGCGGGGGATCGCATATTTGTTAACTCAGCAAGACACTGTTGGTTCATGGCCTGAAGATTTATTTACTGGGACAGGGTTTCCCCGTCATTTTTACTTGCGCTACTACGGGTACCGGAACTATTTCCCCTTGATGGCCTTGGGTCAGTTCCGCGCCCGTATGCAAGAACACTGCAACAAGAACAAAGGATAGTGAGCGGCTTCCCGTGAATGGGGGGTGAGATGAAGAAACTGGCCATTCTGGGCTCGACCGGTTCAATTGGAGTGACCACCTTGTCGCTGGTCGAGCGGTTTCCTGACCGCTTTCGCGTGGTAGCTCTGGCGGCAGGCAAAAACCTGGAAAAACTCAAAGAACAGGTACGCCTCTTTCAGCCTGAACTGGTGTCGATCTCCAGTGAGGCCGATGCAAAAGACCTCCGAGCCCACCTCCCTGGGTTTCGCGGTGGTCACCGTCATCTTCCGCGCCTTCGCCAAGTACCCCGGGCTGCTCCGCCTCCAGTGGGAGGTCCTCAAGCCCAATGCCCTCACCCAGGACTTC
>CAZAYE010000561.1:0-3423 GCA_964489255.1 uncultured Enterobacteriaceae bacterium | reverse complement strand
GAGATCATGCCTAGTCTCGTGGGCTCGGAGATGTGTATAAGAGACAGACTCAGGCGGCAGATCGGCGTGGTCCTGCAGGACGTGTTCCTCTTTGCCGGCGATGTGGCGACCAACCTCACGCTCGGCGATGAGGCGATCCCTCTGGCGGCGGTTCAGCAGGCGACCCGTCGGGTGAACGCGCACGAGTTCATTTCCCGTTTACCCTCAGGCTATCGGGAGAAGATTCGTGAGCGGGGGAGCAACCTCTCTTCCGGGCAGCGCCAGCTCCTCTCTTTTGCCCGGGCCCTGGCCTACAACCCAACGGTTTTGGTGCTCGATGAGGCGACGTCCAACGTGGACCCAGAAACCGAGCTGCTTATTCAGGACGCGCTCACTACCCTTATGCGCCATCGTACCACGCTTGTCATTGCCCATCGCTTTTCCACCATTCAGGATGTTGATCGCATTATTGTTATGCACAGAGGCCAGGTGCGGGAGGTCGGCACTCACCAGGAACTGCTGGCCCGGCAGGGGATCTACTGGCGGCTCTATCGGCTGCAATACAGCGGTCAGCGGTCAGCAGTCGGCCTCAAGACCTTCATTCCCCCTCCCCTGGAGGGCTAATCATTACCCACAAGTCCTGGTGGGCCTTTTAGTCCCTTCCCCCCTTGCGGGGGAAGGCCAGGATGGGGGGAATGAATAAAACCAAAGCTAGAGAGAAGTTTTAAGAGAGATGGAGGCTGTTAAGGAGGTTATAGGGAAGGCGTTAGGTTGTGGACTTGATACCCCCCCTCCTTAGTCCTCCCCCGCAAGGGGGGAGGAGATGTGGGTAAAGCTTAACCCATCAAGGGGGAGGGAAGTTATGTGTGGCCAGGGATGCAAGTATGAAAAAGAGAACGGCCTTAGTCTCTATGCTCTATGCCCTGTGCTCTGCGCTCTTCCTCGTGGGCTGCTCTCCTACTTACGTCCTCCGCGCGGGCTATGAAGAGGCCAAGATCCTCTGGCACCGCCGGCCGATCAGCGAAGTCCTGGCACGGCCGGATCTTGACCCGCTCACCAAGGAAAAACTCGAACTGGTGCTGGCCGTTCGCAGGTTTGCCGAGGAGGAGTTGCACTTCGAAGTCGATGGCAGCTATGCGACCCTTTCGGATCTGGCAAAGCCACCCACCGTTTACATTGTGTCCGCTGCTTATCGTGATCGGCTGGAGCCTTACACCTGGTGGTTTCCCATTGTTGGGCGGGTGGCCTACAAGGGCTTTTTCGCTGAGGCCTCGGCCCGCAGCGAGGCGGCTCGGTTAGAGGCGAAGGGGTATGATACGTACATCCGCACCGCCGCAGCTTTTAGCACGCTGGGGTGGTTTGCCGACCCCCTTCTCCCCCATCTCCTGCGTTACCATACGGTAACGCTCGCTAATGTGATCCTCCACGAACTTTTCCACAACACCTTTTATCTCTCCGGCCACACGGCCTTTAACGAATCCTTAGCCAACTTTGCTGGCAGCCGGGGAACGATGGCTTTTTTTGCCAGCCGGGAGGGACCAGCGGGAGAAAACTATCGCCAGGCCGTGGCCGCATGGGAGGATGAGCTGACGTTTTCTCGGTTTCTCGCAGAAGCGGCCGACCGTCTAGAGGAGCTCTACCGCACTGCGCCATCGCAGCCTGAAGCCCTGCAAAAAAGAGAAGAGATCTTTATCCGCTTACAGGAAGAGTTCCGCCGCCTGCCTGTGCGCGTGCAGCGGGATCCAGAGTTTGCCCAGAAGAAGCTCAACAACGCCGTTATTTTGCACTATCTCCTCTACCTGCGTGAGTTGGCGCTGTTTGAACAGGCGTATCAGCAAGACGGGCAGGATCTACGCCTGACGCTCGAACGCATAACCACTATCGCCAAAAACGGAGAGGATCCCTTTACCGCGGTGCAGCTGGCGGTGGAAAATGGCAAGAAACTCAAAACCGCCAGGGGTATCTCCTCTCCCCTCACCCTGACCCTCTCCCCAAAATGGGGACAGGGGACTAAAAGCCTTGGCCTTCAACCACCCCCTCTCCCGCACAACGGCGGGAGAGGGCTGGGGTGAGGGTCCCGCTAAGAAATACCGGATGCACCCTGCACTTTCTTTGCCTTCCTGTGAGGAAGGTATAGAATAGGGCTGTTTTTGGGTGGATGATCTACGGGCCGAGACGAATTATACTTCAAACGGTCATTAGATGTCATTGTGAACGGAGAGTAGCGCAGTGAAGAATCTCTTTGCTTTTCCCTGCGGCGGTAAGATTCTTCGCGGAGTTTACCCTGAGCCCGGAATGGAGATTCTTCGCTTCGCTCAGAATGACAGGAGGCGAAGGGCTCAGAATGACCTGCAAAGTGCAATTTATGGCCGTGCAAAGTATAGCGACGTAGCCCAGATGAAGCGAAGCGGAATCTGGGGAAAACACCGATTCCTGGATTTCGCTACCCCTGTGCCAATCCTCTGTGGTCTGATTTAGTGCTTTAACGAGTTTAGGAAGGGGCAGGTTATGGACCTTGCAAACGAACCGGTCAGCCGTCGCGACGTCCTGCGCGGTATGGCGGCGGGGGGCTTTGCGCTTGGCGGCATCCTGACGCTCGGAGCCGACCTGGCAGCGGCCAAAAAGCGTATACAGACACTCAAGATTGCGGGAGCGCAGGAAATACCCGGCGTCTGCCCGTACTGTGCCGTTGGCTGCGGAACGCTGATCAGCGTCAAGGATGGCAAGATCATCAACATCGAAGGCAATCCCGACTCACCTATCTCGGAAGGCAACCTCTGTCCTAAGGGCGCTGCTTCATTGCAACTGACCGTCAATCCGCTGCGGACAACGAAGGTTAAGTACCGCGCTCCAGGCGCAACCGCGTGGGAAGAAAAGCCGCTCGACTGGGCCATGGACCGCATCGCGCAGCTTGTCAAGGAGACGCGCGACGCCACCTTTGTCGAAACCTATAAAACCAAAGACCAAGATGGCCAAGAAGTCGAAAAGCAGGTTAACCACACGCTGGCGATCGGCTCGCTCGGCGGCGCAACGCTAGACAATGAGTGGAACTATGTACACCTTAAGTTGATGCGCACGCTGGGGGTCGTGTTCATCGAAAACCAGGCCCGCATATGACACTCCAGCACTGTGCCCGGTCTGGGCATCAGCTATGGTCGCGGCGGTGCCACAACCATGCAGCAAGATCTGCAGCACTCTGACTCGATCATGATCATGGGCTCCAACTTCGCCGAGTGCCACCCGGTAGGCTTCCGCTGGGCCATGAAGGCGAAGGCTAGGGGCGCCAAGCTGATCCACGTTGATCCGCGCTTTACCCGCACCTCCGCCATGGCCGACATCTATGCGCCGATTCGCGCCGGCTCGGACCTCGTCTTTCTTGGCGGCCTGATTAACTATGTCCTGACCAACGAAAAATATTTTAAAGACTACGTTGTCGCCTATACC
>CAZAYE010000560.1:2663-3437 GCA_964489255.1 uncultured Enterobacteriaceae bacterium | reverse complement strand
ATATCTGAGAGTACACTATCAAATTGTTGGGCGACGAATTCGGAGGGGAGTTCGACGACTCCTTGCACGCCAAGGGTGTTCTGTGCGGTCACCGCAGTGATGACACTCGTGCCATAGACATCCAGTGCCATAAAAGTCTTGAGATCAGCCTGGATGCCAGCTCCGCCGCCACTATCTGAGCCAGCAATGGTTAATGCTTTTGCTACGGTCATGAGAAATCACTCCTGCGCCATTGTCTGGGAAGGTGGAGGGGAGTGTCAACAAGGGATGAAGGTTAGAGTCGGGAAGCCAAGGAATCGGGGAATAGCGGAAACCTTTCTTTTCTTTCTCTCCGTTTCTCCCCCTCTCCGGTTCTCCGTTTCTTCCCCTTAGGGAAACACACGCATCTGACCGACATTGAGCCCATGTCCCGGGTGATAGCGGCCGGCTTTGAGTTCTTCGATTAGCTCCCGCACAGCGGAGACTGTTCGCTCAAGGACAGTCACTGCGCAGCCCAACGATTGCGCCGAATGACTGTCGCTGCCACCGACACCTTTGCACCCAAGCTGCTGGGCCACGGCATGAGCAAAGAGATTTTCTTGTTCGGAGCAGGCCCCATTTACAACCTCGATAGCGTCAACATACTGGAACACTTCGAGCGCAGTGAGGCCGGAGGCTGGATCCTTGGGATCAATCGGCGGGGTTTTATGGATGAACTGGAAACGGGGGTCGAGCTTGTAGCGGAAGGGATGGTTGGCAATCAGAAACCCGCCGACATCATTGATAATCCGGCGG
>CAZAYE010000560.1:0-2653 GCA_964489255.1 uncultured Enterobacteriaceae bacterium | reverse complement strand
TAGATACCACCGACATACTGATCGAGACCGAAAGCACCAACGTGGCCCCACTCGGTCGTCACTTCGATCCCGCGGAATAGGATGACGCTCCGTGCTCGCGCATAGTCCTCGATCTTCGGATCAGCCCAGGCGTTATCATGCTCGGTGATACACACCCCATGCAAACCAATCTTTTGCGCTTGGTCGACCAAAGCAAAAGGGTCAAGGTTACTGTCCGCACTGCCACGCGTCGTATGAGTATGGAAATCAATGAGCATGCTCGTTCTCTCTGTCTCTATCTCTATCTATCTTCCGTGGAGGCATCTCTATACCGCCTTCTTCCTAGAGGGGCAAGAGAGTGAGCGCTCGTTCAGTTAAGATCGTCTTAGATCCTTTGTCTTTGTAGGGGCACCCCTCTGTGGTTGCCCTGGAGGGTGGGTAGGCATAGGGGACCACCCCTACGGTTCATACTGCAATTTCGACCGGGATTGTCAGTACTTTTCTCTCTCGTTAGTACACAAACCATGCCTAAGCCAATTTTGATCCTGCAACACTTCTGGTGTGAAACGCCAGGTGTCTTTCTCGACGTGCTCCACGAGCGCGGCATCCCTGTAGAGACTGTACGGGGGGTCATGGGCGAAGCGTATCCTCTCGACCTTTCTGTTTACAGCGGAGTAGTCGCCATGGGTGGCCCGATGGGAGTGTATGAAGAAGAGCAGTATCCCTGGTTGCGGCAGGAAGATGCTTTACTGAAAACAGCGATTCAACGGGACATACCGACCTTGGGTGTATGCCTAGGGTCGCAGCTCATTGCCAAAGCCGCTGGTGCGGAAGTGAAGCCTGGACCGCGCAAAGAGATTGGTTGGTACTCACTGACCCTGAGCGACGCAGGGCGGCAGGATCCGCCGTGGCAATCGTTTCCTCCGACCTTTGAGGTATTTGAGTGGCATGGGGATATATTCTCGCTGCCACCCGGAGCAGTTTCACTGGCCAGCTCAGCACTCTATCCACATCAGGCTTTTCGTCTCGGTCGGCGCGTATACGGTCTCCTTTTTCATCTCGAAGTCACGGCCGAGATGGTGAAGACCATGCTCGACACTTTCGCCGACGAAGTCGCCAGCGTGCAGACTTATATTGATCCTACCGCGATCGAACAGGACCTTGTGAGTCGGGCCGCACGGCTCAACACCTTGGCACGGGGCTTTATGCAACGGCTCTGCGATCTGTTCTTGCTTTGCTGATTCGTGCAACCCGCGCATGTTGACAGCCGTGAGGTATGCCAGAAGCGACTAACAACCAAAAGAAACTACCCATATTTAATTGTGATCTGGCACTTTGACACGTGCTTCATTTTTTGTCTAAACTCTAATAACCTGCACAGATTGGGCCAGAGAAGTGGTGGGTTTCGCGTCGCTCAATCCACCCGACAAGCTAATCGGTAGAGGAGAACAGAATGGAGGTCAATCACCGGAATAGCCTGGAACAGGCGCTAGCCAGGACAGAGGCAGACGCTGATGCTACCTGCAAGGCCGCAACCGCTGCACTTCGTTCTCTCAAAAAGTTTCGTACCGCCGTCCAGACGGGCAATTTGCGCGAACTGCAAAAAACGATTGAAGCGGCTGGACTAGCGATTGCTGATCTCGATCGACAATTTACTGCTGCCAAAGCAGGGTGGAGCTTCGACGAAGATACCTACCTGTCTAATGGCGCATTTGTTGCGGAAGTGCTGGCAACGGCGGCCCAAACCGGCGTGCACATCTATGAGCGCGATGACCGGCTGTACTGCTATCCCGCGCTCATCCGCGTGCTACCGAACGACCGGGCAGTGGTCATTGACAAGACTAGAGAAAGGCGGCTGCGTCCTTCCGTGCTGGTGCGCCATCTGCAGGAGTTGCAAAACAAACCGGTGCGCTTCAAATCGGAGGCATTCCTGGAGTCGTTATATGACGCGTATTCCACGGCAGTGAAGACTCGCGGCAAGGAGCGGCGCGATACCGCAGCCATCGTTCCACTGGTGGAAATCTACAACCTGCTCACCTTGCTACCAGGGCAAGCAAAGGAATACTCTCGCCAAGAATTTGCCCGCGACCTCTATCTGCTGGACCAGAGTGGCGTAACGGCCGTGCGCAATGGCGCGATGGTCAGTTTTCATGCCGCCAGAGGCAACGAAGCCGCCAGTAAAGTCATTCCGATCGTCACAAAGGACGGCCAAGCGAAGACCTATTACGGGATTTCTTTCGCGCACCAGCAGTAGGGATTCAGACAGAGACAGGAGGAAAGACAGAGACAGAGACCAGAAAAAAGACAGAGACAGAGATAGAGACCAGAAAAAAGACAGAGACAGAGACCACCTCACCCCTTTTACTCTGTCTCTGTCTCACATCTCTGTCTAGCCTTGTCTCTGTCTCACAGCTCTGTCTCTTTACGAGGTTGTGACATGAGTTCTACGTACATGCGTCCCGCAGAATGGCTGGCCATTGCGCAGCAAGAATATTTACAAAGCTTCATCCGCGGCGGAGGAGCGGCGGTGAAGTTCCTTGTGCCGACGGAAGAGATTAACCATGGTGGGTTGAAACAGGGGCTACGCGGCATCGCTGAGGCCGAGGGTTATCAGTTCGCTTGGGTGGACGCCGCGACCACCCGCGTGCATATGATCGATCATGTGTTCCACGAG
>CAZAYE010000559.1:0-3444 GCA_964489255.1 uncultured Enterobacteriaceae bacterium | reverse complement strand
GCCCAAGAACCTTTTGGAAGCAAATTGAATTACATCTGATGCTACTTCGGCCATCAAAATAAACCCGATTATCGGAAGAACAATCACCGAGTCGGTAAGAAACGCGACAACGGTTAAAGAAGTAGTCGAGATGCGGAGCGTATTCTTTCTCAGCGAGAGAATCGGTCTCGGACACGGCTACTACCTGGGCAAAACCGGCGCGGTAGGGGTTATGATCGCGGCCGTATTTCTCGACCACATCCCAGTAGCCCTTCATCACTTGGGCAGCTCGTTTGTAACCGAAGTAGCTTAGATAGGAGTAGTTGTAGTCAAGCTCCGCGCAGAAGTCCCAGGTCTCTATTGAGCCGCCACCCGGAATCCAGACCGGCGGATGCGGCTTCTGCACTGGGCGCGGCCAGACATTGACGTAGCGCAACTGGGTGTATTTACCGTTGAAAACGAACGGCTCAAGACGGGTCCAGGCCTGAATGATCAGGTCGTGCGCTTCACGATACTTCTCGCGCAGCGTTGCTGGGGTTTGACCGTAGCAGAAGTTGGAGTCCATCGAGGTTCCGACTGGGAAGCCCGCGACAAGGCGACCGCCACTCATCACGTCGAGCATGGCGAACTCTTCAGCCACACGCGTGGGTGGGTTGTAGAGGGCGATGCTGTTGCCCATGACTACAATCGCAGCCCGCGAAGTTCGGCGGATCATCGCTGCGGCCATCAAGTTGGGTGAAGGCATGAGTCCGTAGCCGTTCTGATGGTGCTCGTTGACGCAGATGCCGTCGAAGCCCACGCGGTCAGCGAACTCCAACTCGTCGAGGTAATCGTTATACAGCCAATGTCCCTTTTCCGGGTCATAGAGAGAACTGGGAATGTCTACCCACACGCTAGGGTAGGCTTCCTTAAAATTGTCTGGCAAATAGCGGTAGGGCATCAGGTGGAACCAATTGAATTTCATGGTGCCTCCTTGGCATTAGGCGGTCGCCGGAGCTACAGCATGCTTCGACCGGCTCAGCATGAACGGGAACGTGTTCATCGTCCACCCCGTTCGCCCTGAGCTCTACGCCTTCGCTGGGGACAGGCTTGTCGAAGGGTGAATGGGAGACTTACAGTGATTTCCTAGCGGATTAGCGGTTTCTCTCGGGCTTAGCAAGGTCAGGATTGAGTATGACAATGGTAGCTCCCCAGCCGCCGGCTTCGGTCGGAGCGTCATGAAACCCCTGGACAAACGGCAGCCGGGCCAGAAACGTACGAATGTTTTCACGCTGGACCCCGCGTCCCTTTCCATGGATCAGCCGCACCGCGGTGAAGCCAGCCGCGCAGCACTGCGCGAGGTATTCTTCGACGACACTGCGAATTTCGTGTGGGGCAAAAGGGTGCAGGTCGAGCACATCTTCCAGCGGCAGCACCACAGGATCAGGGAAGGGAGAGTCGAGGTCGGTGCATTCGGGCGGTGGCTCTAGAGAAATCTTTCTGTTTGGTTGCTTTCTTGCATTCATTTGACCACCTGTTCCGTTTACCCCGAGCTTGTCGAAGCATGAACTCGGCTTTTTCGTAATCTATACCAATAACACCTGTCGTGGCACACGGGAGATGAACGAGCGGAGCAGCGCATCGCTGGCGCCACGGTTGTGGATTCCGCGATAGAGGGCGCGGATGATTGCTTGAACAACCGCGCGGGTCAGGACCTTTCGTCCAAGCCGGTCATACACCATCAGGTTCATGGGAATCGGACCGTGCCGCGCCGGGAACAAATATGGCATGCCTTGCAGAATCTTGGTCTGACTCCGCTGGTAAAATCCTAGTAACTCATCCTCCACCTCCAGCGTTAATAACTGAGCGTGCGGAGAAAACTCCCCTAAATGCTCAATCAGCCAGCGATACAGGGCAGTACCGATCCCCCGGCCCTTTTCCTTCTGCTGGACTGCAATGTAATCGAGATGCACGAACACAGGACGGGGGCTGATCCAGACCAGGGCTATAGCGAGGACATGTCCCGCCTCCTCTGCCACAAAAAGTTGATAACTGCCTGTTTTGAGGAGAGAGCGGATCTTCGCGAGGGGCAATCGTGAGCTGTGAAACTCAGTCATATAGATCTGCAGCGCCTCACGAAAGTGACATGAATAATACTGTTCGACCCTGGTAACTTGCATAAATTGGCTGAGTAGCATATCGGCTAACTACCAAGACGGCAAACAAACAGAAAGAGCAAGGAGGATGGACGATACGGATGCAGAGCGGCGACGCATGACTTTGCTTTCTGCTCGGTGAAGGAGTGCTCCTACGGAAAGGTCATCCAACCCATGAGAAAGGGAGGAAATATATCATGTGGAAGAAATTGATCCAGACGAATGATGACACAGTAGCCCTGGTACTGCGCTTGGCTCTGGGCATTGTCATGTTCCCGCATGGCGCGCAAAAACTTTTGGGTTGGTTCGGGGGTCGGGGATTGTTCGGGACGATTGAACTTTTCTCTCAGATGGGGTTCCCATCCATTCTTACGGTCTTGGTCACCATGGGTGAATTTTTTGGCGGCTTGGGCTTACTGGTCGGCTTCCTCACCCGGGTCGCCGCTGCCGGCATCGGTATTATCATGCTTGGCGCCTTGCTCCTGGTCCACTGGTCGAACGGGTTTTTTATGAACTGGGCCGGCAAGCAGGCGGGAGAAGGATTCGAGTTCCATATCTTAGCGGTCGGCCTCGCTGTTGCACTGATCATACGGGGTGGAGGTAAATCGTCGCTCGATCGCTCCCTGGCACAGCAGGGCTGAGCATATTGCAGGGATCTCTATACTCCTCAACTTGCGAGTACGCACAGTCCACTTGAAACCGAGGGACCTGTCATGCTGAGCCGGAGTGGGTGCGTACTTCACACACCTCGCTGTCCGCATTACAAGGACTCATACGCACGGTGTTGCACAAGAAAGGAGAAGTCCTATGTTCTCTCGCAAAACGAGTTTTACCGCTGCCCTTATCCCCTTGCTGTTTGCTCTCTTCTCTGCCTCCGGAGCAGAAGCCGCTGATACGAAAAGCGAGGAAAAAACCGCTATACGTCCGGCACGTCAGGTCGTTACCGCTCAGACCTTCTCCTCAACCGTCGCCGAGCTTCTCCAGCGCCCGCTCGCTTCGCAGTTGGTCACGATCAATCCCAGCGGTAGTCCCCAGGTCACGGTCATGTGGTTCAAATACGAAGACGGTGCGCTGCTGTTCACGACCACAACCGACCGCATCAAGTTTCGCAATATGCAGAAGGACCCGCGTGCAGTGTTCACGGTCATGGATCCTGCCAATATGTACAAATGGGTGACCGTGCATGGCACGCTGTCGATAGACAATCGCGACCCGGCGGCGTTCTACGGCGGCCTCGCGGAGCACTATCTCAGTGGTGAAAGGCTCGCCGAGTGGCGGAAGACTGCGGCGATGGACCATCGCACGGTTTTGCGGCTGACGCCAACCCGCA
>CAZAYE010000558.1:0-3447 GCA_964489255.1 uncultured Enterobacteriaceae bacterium | reverse complement strand
GATGATAACTAGCGATGCCGATACCACTGATGAACACGAGGAGCAGGAGAACCGTATAGCTTGGCGCCAAGCCAATGGTAGCCATGCCACAGGTCGCCACTATGACACCAAACGGCAACAACCAGGCGCGTGCGCTGCGGTCGGAGAGATAACCAAAGACCGGCTGGATCAGCGACGATGAGAGATTCGCCACTAACACCAACGTGCCGATCATTGTGTAGGACAGCCCGAAGGCGTTTTTGAGGAACGGCAAAAGCGCGGGCAAAGCGCCGCTGTTCAGATCGACCATCAAATGTCCGAGCCCCAACAAAGCCAGCACTTTTTTGTTCATGCCATGCATTGTTTCATACCCTCGCTTCTTGCGCCACCGTTTTAGGGAGCCGCGTTGAAATCTCGATTGGCTCGGGAACGACGAGGAAATAAAAAACCACAAAAGACGCTACTGCGAATCCCGCGACGACCAGAAAGGGTAAGGTCCAGTTGCCTGTAGCTGTAATGAGAAAGCCTGCAGTCATCGGACCAAAAATACCGGCGAAGTTGCCAGCGCAATTCATCACTCCAGAGATAGCACCGACCGACTGAGAGTTGAGTTCCAGAGGAATGGCCCAGTAGCCGCCGCCCGCGATATTGGCAAGGAGTAGATAGGCAGCTAGGCAGGCGACCGACACGCTCGGCCAGGGCACTAACACTGCAGCGATCAGGAACGGCACTCCTAGCGCGATGCAAAGAGACGGTCCTTGGGCTCGGGCGAAGCGCACGCTGAAGCCCCGGCGGAGTAGGGCATCCGACAGCGCTCCTCCACTGGTCAATCCGACAAAGCTGGCAAGCGTAGGGATCATGCCGATCCACCCCATCGCTTGCATGGAGAAACCACGAGCCTTGACCATATAGGTCGGCAGCCAGAAGACGATCACCCAGAGACCGTAAACGAGCAGGAGGTACGAGAGCGAAAGCAACAGCACCTGTGGCGATTTGAGCACAGCCCAAGGTGATATCCTAGCGCTCGAACGCGGAGCTAAGTTCGCCTCGATCTCACGCAGTTCTGTCGCGCTGATCTTCAGGTGCTCTGCCGGTGTATTCGTCGCAAAGGCCAGCCAGGCGAGCAGCCACACTGCGCCGACGAAGGCGTTAAAGTAGAAAGCCATTGGCCAGGAAAAGCTGAGGACCAACCAGGTTGTGAGTGGGTAGGACAGGGTTTGGCCAAGGTATGCGCCAGAGAGACTAAGGGTTTGGGCGCGGCTGTATTCGGAGCGAGGAATCCAACGTGAGTTGAGCGAGGCGTAGGCAGGGAAGCTGACTGATTCAAACATTCCCACGCAAAAACGGATGGCCAACATCAGCCAAAATGCTCGGGCACCGAGGGGGGTGAGCGCGGTGAACGCTGAGAACCCCACGCACGCCCAGGCTAGTATTTTGGTAGCGCCCCAGCGATCGGCGAACACTCCACCAGGGATCTGCAGTAAGGTGTATCCAACCAAAAAGGAGGAGAAGACCACGCCAAAATGGGCCTCATCCCAACCCAGTGATGCCATCATTATTGGTGCAGCTACTGAAATGTTCACACGATCGGCGTAGTTGATGGTGCTGCCTGCGGTAAGCAAACCGACCAATTTGTAGCGCACGGGCCAAGCCATAATCCCCTCCTTTTGGCCTGGTGAACCGGTCCGCGGGATTCTACACCAGTTAGAGGGGTAAGGCAAAGGAAAAGAGCGATCAGCCGTCAACAGAGAGGAGTAGCAAGGATCGAGGATTGAGTTTTGTCTCTTTTTTTCTTGACTCACTACTCAGTCCTCATTGCTCAGTCCTTTCTTCGCTGATAGCTGAAAGCTAATAGCTTGAAGCTGCCGGAGGCCACATGCTCTACGGTGAATGGCTAGCGCTGACATCGGCGGTTTTGTGGGGAGCAATTCCAGTTTTCGTACGCAGAGGTTTGTCTCACGCGAGTCCTTCAGTCGCAGTGATGTTGGGATTACTCGCCAGCGTGCCTCTGCTCTCTTTGGTATTCTGTTTTTATCCCCGTTCGGTGACACAGGCTGTGGCGCCGCAGGCAGCCGTGTGGTTCGCAGCAGTTGGCCTGCTGGGGTCGTGTCTGGGCCGGGTATTCAATTACATAGGAGTAAAACGTTTAGGGGCAGCCCGAGCGACGCCGCTCATCAATTCTTCTCCCCTCTTTACCACAGTTTTGGCATTGGTGTTCTTGCGTGAGCAGATTACGCTCAAGATCCTGCTGGGCGTGCTGTGTATCGTCAGCGGTATCGTAGTGCTGACTGGACAGAGACGCGTATGAACCTGAAAGACCTGCTCTATCCCTTGCTTGCCGCACTTTGCTACAGCACCAACCCGATTCTGATTAAGTTTGGGTTGCGTATCAGCAATGAGCCGCTGCTCGGCGCGTGCATCGGCATGGTTGCCAGCACGATAGTGTATGTCGTGTATTTCTTCGTGACTGGTCAGGCACGCGACCTCCTGGCCGTGCCGCGCTGGGTCGGGTGGTATTTTGCCCTAGCCGGTGTCTGTTCAACCCTTGGTATGTTCGCTTTCTTTGCCGCTCACCAGTATATTCCAGCGGCAGTCGTCGCTCCGCTTACTGCGGCGGCTCCACTGGTGACGCTCACACTCAGTCACTTTACCTTGAAAGGAATCGAACACATTACTTCGGCTGATGTGTTCGGGACAGTGCTGATTGTTTCAGGTATCATCCTGCTCTTGAGCTAAGCATGTTGCGGGAGTCAATAGCGTCGGGTAAAGCCCAGCAGGAAGGGCAGAAGAGAGCCGAGTAGGCTGGGCAAAAGCGCAGCGTTGTTCAACACTGTTCTGATCCGGTCGAGGAAGCTGATGGTTGCGAGAGAAGCCCGGCAAAAAGGGCGAAGTCCTTTTCATCCCCTTCACGCGCGAAGAAATTGCCCAGCGAATCGGCGCCGCCCGCGAGACCGTGGCCCGCCAGCTTCATCAGCTGAAACGCGCGAAATTAATCGACATCAAACCTTATCAAATTATCCTCCGCAATAAAGAAGGGCTTGAAAAACTTCTTTAACTCCCCAACCTTCAAGAATTGGTAACCGTTCAGCACCCCGTCATCACGAGGAGCCCCGTAGGGGCGACGTGGCGATCTCAGAACGGAGATTGCCACGCCTCGCTACCTGCCTCTGCCGGCAGGCAAGGCGCGAGGCTCGCAATGACGTGAACGGTTACAAGAATTGTGACCATGGTCACAGCCGAAGGGTCCCTCCTTGTTTATGCTTATCCGTGAAGGGATACCGGGGACTCTATGGGAAAGCGCCGCAAAAGCCGAACTTTAGAAGAGATTTTGAGGGCCGAGGAAGGGGACTCTCTTAATCAACTGGACCGGTTTCGAGAGGTCTTGATCCAGCTTGGGTATGAAGGCAAGGCGTCATTGGGCCGCAGCGTCCAAGAGGCGCGGGAGGTTTTGAGGTTCTTTAGGGAAGA
>CAZAYE010000557.1:0-3448 GCA_964489255.1 uncultured Enterobacteriaceae bacterium | reverse complement strand
TTACTCTCTTTGCCCTGCCGGTGGCAAGAGAAACGCTGGGTCCGCACGGAGGACTTGTCCGGTAGTTTGACAGGCAGTGCAAGCACGCTCTAGAATCGGGCTCTCGGTTAGTCTTCCGTTAGCATCGCTGTTCAGGGAGCTATCCAGCATGGAACGCAAGCTCGCCGCCATCCTCAGTGCCGATGTCAAAGGCTATAGTCGCCTCATGGGCGAGGATGAGGAGGCGACCGTACACACCTTAACCGCTTGGCGCGACGAGTTGATGGTCACGCTCGTCCACCACCATCGCGGCACCGTGCGCGGCTCACAGGGCGATAATCTGCTGGCCGAGTTTCCCAGCGTGGTG
The DNA here is from genome assembly GCA_964489255.1 of uncultured Enterobacteriaceae bacterium. GTDB lineage: Bacteria > Desulfobacterota > Binatia > Bin18 > Bin18 > CAZAYE01. The sequence continues at coordinate 3,102 of CAZAYE010000557.1, read as the reverse complement.
GAAGCCGTGCAGTGTGCAGTGGAGATGCAGCGAGAGTTGCGTGCCAAGAATGCCGAACTGCCGGTCCACCGCCGGGTCGAGTTTCGCATGGGGATCAACTTGGGGGATGTGCTGGTCGAGGGAGAGCAACTCCATGGCGACGGGGTGAACATCGCGGCGCGGTTGGAAGGGCTGGCCGAGCCGGGCGGCATTTGCCTCTCAGGGGTGGTCTACGAGCAGGTCAAGAACAAGCTACCACTGCAGTACGAGGATTTAGGCGAGCGCAGGGTCAAGAACATTGCCGAGCCGGTGCGGGTGTGGCGGGTACGATTAGAGGAGGCAGACAGTCTCAAGTCCCAAACCCCAAGCTTCGTAGGGTGGGCAGCGCCCGCCGTTCCCGGGTTGTCCTGGTTGGAGTGGGGCTGCTCATTGTTGGCGGGCTCGTAACTCTTCCGCGTCCCTCCTTTCACACATTCCGCGTTCCGCAATCCGAAATCCGCAATCAGGAAGCGCTGCCCTTACCCGACAAGCCTTCGATTGTCGTGCTGCCCTTTGTGAACCTCAGTGAAGACCCCAAACAGGAGTACTTCAGCGACGGTATCACAGAGGATCTCATCACGGATCTCTCCAAGCTCTCGGGGCTCTTTGTCATTGCCCGCAACTCTGCCTTCACTTACAAGGGCAAAGCCGTGAATATGCAGGAAGTGAGCAAAGCCTTGGGAGTCCAGTACGTATTGGAAGGTAGTATACGGAAGGCGGATGACCGGGTGCGGATCAACGCCCAGTTAGTCGATGCCACCACAGGCCATCATCTGTGGGCCGAGCGCTATGACCGGGAGCTGAAGGATCTGTTTGCTCTGCAAGATGAGATCAGAGGGAAGATCGTAACGGCTCTGAAAGTCAAGCTCACGAAGGAGGAGCAAGAGACTTTTCGGCGTGCTCCCACTGACAACCTGGAGGCCTATGACTACCTCTTGCAGGGGTGGGCGCACTCATGGCGCTTTACGAAAGAGGAGGTGATCCAGGCACGACAGATGTTTGAGAAAGCCATTGAGCTGGACCCGCAGTATGCAGCGGCATACGCAAACCTGGCTCTTGCTCACTGGTGGAGTTGGATCTGGCAATGGAGTCAGGACCCCCAGACTCTAGAGCAGGCTTTCGCACTGGCGCAAAAGGCCGTCGCCCTGGATGACTCCTTGGCCGTGGCTCATGTGGCATTGAGCAATATCTATCTGTGGCAAAAGCAGCATGACAAGGTCATTGCCGAGGGAGAACGGGCTATCACCATTGATCCTAACTATGCTGATGGCTATTTGCGGCTGGCGGAGATCCTGAACTTTGCCGGGAAGCCAGCGGAAGCCATTGAGTTGGCGGAGAAGGCGATACGCCTCGACCCCCGTAATCGGGACTGGTACCCAGTCGAGGTCGGCTTTGCCTACAGCTTCATGGGGCAGCATGAGGAAGCGATTACCATCCTCAAGAGACACCTTACCCGCTACCCCAATAACTTGGGTGCCCACGGTTTTCTAGCTTTCAGCTATAGCGAGCTAGGCCGAGAAGAGGAAGCCCAAGCTGAGGTGACAGAGGTGCTAAGGATCAGTCCCAATTTCTCTCTGGAGGTTATGAAGCAGACGTGTCCCCTCAAAGATCCAGCGGTATTAGAGCGCCTGCTTGCCGCCCTGCGCAAGGCAGGGTTGAAGTAGAGACTAAAACGTAATGAGTAACGAGTAATGAGTGATGAGTGCTCTATTGGTCTCTGCTGCACGTTTTACGTTTTCAGTCAGCGCTCAGCAATCAGCTTTCAGCGAAAAGGAGGGAGCTGTGCTGGATCGGCGAGTCATCACCATCAGTAACTGGCACGCGGAGACGTAAGGGAATAAGGAGGAATGGCTATGAAAGAATTCAAAGACCGCGTGGCGGTTGTCACTGGAGGGGCCAGCGGGATTGGGCGCGCGATGGCAGAGCGATTCGCGGCCGAGGGTATGAAAGTGGCCCTCGCTGATGTCGAGGAAGGGGCACTCATCAGAGCCGAAAGAGAAATGAGAGAGAAAGGCGCAACCGTTCGAGGCATCTTGACTGACGTTGCCAAAGCCGAACAGGTCGAAGCGCTCTGCCGCAAGACACTCGAGACCTTCGGTGCGGTCCACGTGCTGTGCAACAATGCAGGTGTCGCAGGTACCTTCGGCACGGCTTGGAGCCAGGCACGCGAGACCTGGGAATGGGTTCTCGGTGTCAACCTCTGGGGGGTGATTCACGGGATTCGGACCTTCGTGCCGATCATGCTCAAGCAAAATACGGAAGGGCATATCGTCAATACCGCCTCGGGAGCCGGGCTGGTTTCCTTTCCCTTGATGTCGGCCTACGACGTCACCAAGCACGCGGTTGTCACCTTGTCTGAATCGCTACACCACGAACTCTCGCTGCAGAACGCGAAGGTGAAAGTATCAGTCCTCTGCCCGGGGTTCGTCAAAACGAACATCATCGCATCAGAACGGAACCGGCCAGCTCACCTACGCACCCCGAACCAACAACCATCCGAGTTAGAGCAGGCATGGCTGGATGCCTTCCGCGAGTGGGGAGCGGCGGGCATGGCACCTGCGGAGGTGGCTGCTCGGGCGTTCAATGCGATCCGGGACGAGCAGTTCTACATCTTCCCGCAGCCAGAGATTCTTGAATCCGTCCGCGCCCGAATGGAGACGATCCTCAGGCAGGGCAACCCGACGCTCGATTTACCCGACGAGATGAAGCGACGGCTGCTCCTCTAGCGCCCTGCATCCTGACCAAAAAGGAGGGAATTGCCATGGAGACAAAAGCAACCGAGCGTCAGCAACATTTCCTGGCGTTGGCCGCCGCCCACGCCGAGGATTTTAAGTCCGACGCAGTGGTGGCACCATGTGGTACCATGTGTCACTATTGTTGAAATTTCAAGGAGTTAACACTCGTATTGCTTGGCCGATCTTACCAATAATTCTCATTGTTGTTCGACAGTTCTGGCAAAGTACTGGCAAAGTCACCAGCATCAAGCGATACCCTCTCCCGCTTCCAAACCAAAGAATTCTCAAATTACCACTTGCGGTTCGCTCATTTTCTTGAGCGGTTTTTGAGAATTGCGGTAAGCTCTCG
>CAZAYE010000556.1:0-3449 GCA_964489255.1 uncultured Enterobacteriaceae bacterium | reverse complement strand
GCGTCATCATCGTCCGCATCCGGTCCGTCAAAGTCCAGATCCAGCCCGTTGAGGATGCGAAAGACCATGCTCTGGTCCGGATCCACGGCAAATTCGTCGAACGGGTTGCCGACACCGAAAGGATCCCCTGCAAACGTGGGAGCCATAATACCAGCCGCCCTTCCCTGCTGAAGATCGGTGTAATAGACAAAGCCCAGGATCCCCTCTGGTACCGGGTCGCCACTGCAATTGGGACCCGTGAACGTCTCGATCGTGACATAGCCAACCGTTTCCGTTGTCTCGTCAACAAAACCACATGCGGCCTTCGCCGGGGCCGGGGCTCCCTGGAAGGTAGCCAATACGCTCAGCGGCACGACGTCCGATGCCGTTGATGGTACACACTTGTTAAAGCATTTAGTAGAACCCACGGTCCAGAAGGTGACATCGAGACTGGTAACGGGTGTCGCGTTTTGCAGATCGATCTCCACGATCAGCGTATCCTGCAGTGTAGTAGGATCAGCCACGTCCGACTGGCCAATCCGGAACCAGGGAATAAGCAAATTCACATTGGGGAACTCACCATACCTGCCAAGACACGGCGCTGGCCCCCCCTCCGGGCACACCGCGTCCGCTTTTCCCACGAACGTGGCTGCTGCCAACAGCACCCCTAGCAAAACTCCTATTACGTGTTTAAAACCCATAGCTGCTTCCTCCTTCCTTTCGAATCGTTCTTGCCTCTTTTCCTTGTCCTTTTGTCCTTTGTGCAGCCCTCTTTCCTCTTCTTCCGCTAGGGCCCTCTCTCCACCTTCATACCCTTACCCCTTTTCCTTTCAGCGGCAGCCTTGCTCTCAGGGTTTTATCGATGTACGTCAAGGGTTTTTCTGACATGTAAACATAAAGCTCATGTGAGGTAACATAAGCGGTCCCGACTGTCAAGAAGCGGCCTCTGCCGCCGGTTTTTCAGTCGGTTTTTTAAAGGGCATCCTGTGATACCACTGCCTATCTACCTTGACCCAGGGATCAGAGAGCTTGGATTCGAAAGGGGTCGGCGCGCCAGGAATGGCATACTTTAAGGTTAATCTAACCTGGGCTTTGTCTCTCTCTGTTATGCTGACCTCACCGGTCTGGTACGAACGGAAGAGGATGTTTCCCTTTGCCATTCTCAGGAGGTACTCTTTCTCATTGACCCCGGTCCCGGGCTCTTCCAGCCGAAAGGCCGCTTGAAAGTCCCCGGCCACCCGGGCATCCCAGTAGGCCTTGACCCGCTCCTCGAGCGGAACCTCTCTTTGGCACCCGCCAGCAAGAAAAAGCGCGGCACCGGTGATGGCTACCGCCAGAACATAGACCGCTACTGTAGACCGCGCTCGGCGGCAGCTGTCCGGTTGAGCCATACCCGTATCCCTCCTGCGTCTGGATCAGCGGCATAGTTGGCCACCACATCCAAGCGGCCATCCCCATCCACATCCGCTACGGCCAGACCAAAAAGCTTACCCTCTAAACCTGGCGGCGGTTCCAGGCGTGTCCACTCCTCCCAGAGACCTGAGTCGTTCTGCCGGAGCAGACGGACCGCGGGTTCTTTATAGCCCATCACCGCCAGGGTACAGCGGCGATCACCGGCCAAGCTCCCTGCGGCTATGGCCACGGGATGCATTTGCGGGAGGCCAGAGGAAAGGTCTGCCCAGCTCTCTCCCTGCCAGGAAAAAACTCTTGGTCCAGTATCCTTGATGCGGCGCGGACCATCGGTGGCAAGCAGAATTTCCTGGTTGCCGTCCCTATTCAGGTCGCAGACGTCGACGCCCCGCACAAAAACATCATCGGGCAGGCCGTCGATCAACGAGCGCCACCTGCCGTCCTGATGAAACCAGACGATCTCTTTGCGGCCCTGGACCAGGGGAGCAACGATGAGCTCCAAGCGGCCGTCACCGTTGACATCACCCACTGTTACACAGTCAGAAAATATCCCCTTGGACTCCTCCACCTGCTCTTCCCGCCATTCCTTCCCCGCCCGGTTATAGAAGACACGTATTCCTACCGTCCTGAGGCCTTCTGGCCTGACTAGATCAGCTACGGCTACCAGATCTGGCCAGCCGTCCCCATCGAGGTCTCCGGCGGCCAGCGTTCTGGTAGAAAAGCTACCCGGCGGGGGAAGACCGGCTTCCAGCAACTCCCACTTTCCTCTCCCGCGCGCGAGGAGGACGACCACCCCCGCCGCATGTCCGGCAAGAGCTAGATCCTTGCGTCCGTCTTGGTCGAAGTCGGCTACGGTGACATCGCCGTAACTGTATGACCAGGGCGGGAATTCCTCTTGCCACTCCTGCCAGCGGCCTTCAGGAGTACGTGACCAGATATGCGGGCGGGGGGTGGGTTCTTTACGGGCTGGGGGGGCGATAATTTCCATGCTGCCGTTATCGTCTAGGTCGGCGACAGCCAGACGGTGGCGCCACTGCCCCTGCTGGGGCAATCCCTCTGAACTCTCGACAAAGAGAATCTTAGGAGCAATTGGCTGGTTCTGGCACGCAATGACCAGCAAGGTAAGGCAAAGAGCCCACCCCCTCTGCAAAACTAACTTCCCCATCTCGGTTACCTGACCTCCTGCTTTTGCCCGCTCTCTCTATCAGGCATCTTCCTGCTGCGGAAGAGAGGGGGGTAAGAGTGGAGAGGTCAATGGTCATAGAAGAGCGGGAGTGGGCCAGCACTAAATCAGGGGAATCGTGCGCGCAGCGCGCGCTACACTGAAGCACGAACGGTGGTGGGCGGAGAATCGTGCGCGCAGCGCACGCTACACTGAAGACGTACCGCGGCCACTCAGATTTGTCATTCTGAGCCCTTCGGCTGCGCTCAGGATAAACTCCGCGAAGAATCTGGCTCTGAGACCCTTCGCTTCGCTCAGGGTGACAGACCTGGTGTGCCAATCTCTTGTGGTCTGATTTAGTGTTGTTAGGGAACCGTCACTGCCGTCTCCGTGGAGGGGGCACCGATTGCGCCATCCGGATAGCGAGCGGCAACTTTGAAATAATAGGTCCCGGCCGGAAAATTTCTGTAAACAAAAGGAGACTTCTTCACCGGGATCGCATCGAAATAGATGCCGCTCTCTTCCCCGAAGTACACCAGGTATGTGGCGCTCCCCTCTACCGGAGACCACCACAGGGAGAGAGTATGATCTACTCCACTGCCGTGAAGCAAAGGCGCAGGTTCTCTACGCTCACGCAGAAAACGTTCCACCTCTTCTGCCACCTCCCCGGAGGCTGGCGCAAAAGCTCTGCCGTGGTAGCGAAAAACCCCGCAAGGATTATGAGGTGTATCAATTTTTATGAGCCCTGGGCTCATTAGGTATCCGGTTTCTCTCAGAGATACCCCCTCGGCTGTGGGCGTGCGCAAAAGTTCCCGTTGGATCTTGAGCATGCCAGAGAGATACCATTGGAGGATGTCAGAGGCTCCGAACAGGTCGACTTTGGGACACGGAACCTCTT
>CAZAYE010000555.1:0-3462 GCA_964489255.1 uncultured Enterobacteriaceae bacterium | reverse complement strand
TACTTATACTGGTTAGGGGAGTCCTACCTCCAGACCGGTCGGTATGAGGAGGCGATTGCGGCGCAGAAGCAAGTGCTGCTCCGTAACCCCAATTTTCTGCCGGCTCACGGGATGCTGGCGGAGAGCTACGTGTTTCAGTGGCTCTCGCTGCAGACGCAGGACCCGCAGACCCTCGAGCGGGCCTTGGAGAGCGCGCAAAAGGTGGTTGCTCTGAGTGATTCCCTATCCTGGGGCCACAACTTACTAGCCAGGGTCTATCTGTGGAAGAGGGAGCATGAGCAGGCCCTCGCTGAGGCCGAGCGGGCCCTTGCCCTCGCTCCCAACGATGCTGAGAGCTATGCAACGCTGGCTTACATTTTAAGCTATGCGGGGCAGCCGAAGAAGGCCATCGCGGTGATGGAGCAGGCGCTGCGCCTGAACCCGCGTCCTCCGGCCTGGTACTACTTCCAGTTAGGCCGGGCCTATCGCTTGACGGGGCGGGTGGAGGAGGCGATTGCCACCCAGAAGGAAGCCCTTGTCCAAGACCCAGATCATGGGGATGCCCACTTGCAACTGGCGGTCATCTACAGCGAGGTAGGTCGAGAAGCGGAAGCCCGAGCTGCCGTAGCCGAATACCGTAAGCGCCATCCCAACGTCTCTTTGGAGGTCCTTACACAGGTGCTTCCCTACGAAGATCCCGCGGAAGTTGAGCGCATTCTTACGGCCCTGCGCAAGGCGGGGCTGCAGTGAAAAAGCTCTCAGCGGTCAGCAATGAGCGGCCAGCTAAAAGGGAGCGAGGAAAGTGGATTACCCCTTCCTTACGGCTCTTCATTAGGGAAGAGGGGTCACTTTTAGTAGTGGTTCGCCTCATCCAGGGCAGATTCTTCTTCTGAGGCACTGCCGCCGTTTCAGCTCTGACCCGAACTTCCAGCCACAGACTCAATGCGGAGCGTGTACCCCGTCTCGGCGGCAAACTGATCGTGAATCGCTTGCCATTCTGGCGCGTTGGCGGCTGGCGGCGTCAGGCACTTCACGTGCACAGTTCGATCCATCTTAAACACCCCCGGCGGTTTGGTGACCCGCCAGGAGGGAGGAATGAGCTGACGGACGAGGGCGATGAGCGCAATTTGGTTCGGTTCGGGTTTGATGCGAAGCGGGTAGCCAATAGCTGAGGAAATCTGTTGGAGGAGTTCGTGATGGCGCGCTCCTACCTCCGGGGTGAGAAAGGCGAGTTCTATATAAGCTCCCTCGCCCTCGGTCTTGAGACTCTTTTTGTATGGCCGTTCGCGCTCAGGGCGGTCGGCAAAGGCTTCTTCGATCGTCCAATACGCCGTATTGATCTCCATCCGTGGCGAGGCTGGCTCAGGGGTGGAAACCAGCGAGGGTGAAGAAGAAAGGGAGGCACTGCCCGGCCAAGTGATAAGCAGAGCGAAGCCCGTCTGCTCCAGAAATTGGCTTGCGGCTTCCCGCTGCTCTGGCTCTGGTAATGCAATGTCGAGCGTGAGAGTGACTGCGCGGCGATCCAGATGCAGGGCCGGGCCTTTGATCACCTTCGCTCCCGCAGGAAGGCAAGCCAGCGCAGCCGCGAAAAGCCGCTCCTGTTGGGGCATCTCATTAATCACGACCGACCAGCCCGTGTCGGCAACCACTTGGTCAATCGTCTTCTGGTAATGCTCGCGGGCCACTTGGGGAAAGTCAAAGAAGAGCCGCAACTCGTGGGTCGGCAAATGGTAGCCGCGCTTGTACAGTCCAGTGGGAGGACCGAAGAGCGCATCAACCCGAGCGAGCAGGAGGTTGGGCTCAGCAAACGCCGGCTGGGCAGCACGTTCCCGTTGGAGTTGGTCTGACGCTACGGTCTGATACAGGTGAGGACGAGAGGGAAGCCGACGAAAGTCGAGTCCCGGTGTGTCCAGCAGGCGAACCAAGGCGGCATAATGGGTGTCGTCCCACGCCCTCACACCATACCAGAGGTCTAACAGTTCAGCCGGGTTGTACGGCTGCTTTCGCGGCAGGCTGCGCACGTGTGCGGCCAGTTGGGGCAAGGTTTCACGGGTAAGCGGCGTGCCGCCGCCGATGCCGGGGGTGACTGTGCGCCCGACCGTATGCGTCGCCTTGCGTGTGGGACCCACACGGATCGTGTCGCCCGTTTGCGGCAGATGAATGGGCCGATGCCGCGCACTGGTCCGGTACAGCAGATCCGCCAGAGCCGGTCGGGCCTCGCTGTCGCCGTGAACCAAGACGACTTCATAGGGATTTAAGGCATCAATCAAGCGAGAGAGTTCATTGGCGTCCGCATGCGCGGAGAGGGCATATTTGCTCACGCGACAGCGGACCGGTACGGTCCGACCAGCGAGCGTGATGGTATCCGTGGCTCCCTCCGCCAGCTCTAACAGGCGCCGGCCTGGACTTTCTTCATCTTGATATCCCGTAAGGGCAATGCCGCTGCGCTCATGAGTGACCAAGGCTTGGGCGTAGGCGACGCTCGCTCCGCCGGTCAACATCCCAGAGCTAGCGATGATACAGGCAGGCGGACCTTGGAGGATCGTGTCGCGCTCCTTCGGTGAAGTCACCGGTCGCACTTCGTCGATGACGTTAAAGAAGGGATTGCCATGGCGCTCGATCAAGCGACGGGCATAGGGGGTCTGGTGGGCAGGGAAGCTGGAATACACGCCACAGACGGTTTTAACCATACCATCCAGGTAGACTGGAAACCGGGGCAGTCGCTTGTTGCGCATCTCGCGTAACAGGATGAGGGTCACTTCCTGTGCCCGACCGATAGCGAAGGCCGGAATCAGCAGCTTCCCCTGACCTTCGAGAATCTCGGTAATCATTGCCAGCAACCGCTGCTCTTCCAAATGACGCGGCGAATGCAGGCGGTTACCGTACGTCGATTCGATGACCAGGACATCGGGGTGGAACCCTGGCGTGGCTAGCATGCCGGGCACGGTGAGTTGGTCAGCGACGGCGATATCGCCTGAAAATAAGACCCGAACCGTCCGCCCCTGCTCGCTGGCTTCAATGCCGACGGAAGCGGCTCCCAGAATATGGCCTGCGGGAAACCACGTGGCGGTCGCTCCGGAGCCGCCAATGGCGGTAGGAGAGCCGAAGGGGACCGGCGTGAGGTGTTGCAGCAGCGATTCGACCGCTGCCGGAGGGTACAGCGGCAACTCGCCTTCGCTCTCCAGTTTACTTTTGGCGATATTCAGCGCATCGCGCAGCAGCACTGCAACGAGCGCACAGGTCGGCGCGGTGGCGTAGATAGGAACCTGAGGGAAGTGTTGATGGAACACCGGCAGCGCGCCGCTATGATCCATGTGAGCGTGGGTCAGGATGACGGCATCAATACCTTTGAACTCGGGTGAGGTGACGGCGGCCAGATCGGGCAGCCGGTTCTCGCCCGTCAGGCGGATGCCGCAATCCACCAGCACGCGGCCTGAGCCGATTTCGACAATGGCGCTCGACGCGCCAATCTCATCCCCGCCA
>CAZAYE010000554.1:0-3467 GCA_964489255.1 uncultured Enterobacteriaceae bacterium | reverse complement strand
CGTCAATGTGTCACCAGCGGCGTTGAGATTTGACCTCCCAGTGATGGTCGCGGTAGCGATTGCATGCTTGCCGATTCTCTTCACCGGCAACGTAATCGCGCGGTGGGAAGGTGCGCTTTTCTTGGGGTATTACCTCGTCTACACCCTGTATCTGATTTTAGCCGCCGCGCAACATGATGCGTTGCCCGCCTTCAGCGCCGTCATGCTAGAGTTTGTGCTTCCCCTCACCGTGGTAACGCTGCTGGTAGTGTTTGTCCGAGCGACGCGAGCCACTATTAGCCAAACAGCTTCTGATGTGCCGCCTCGGCAATCGCCACCACGGCGGGATGTTTGAGTTTGCGTTCCACCGAGATGGCGTAGAAGCGCTCGCGCACGGTCTCCAGTCGGCCGACGATGTGGACGCCGTACTGCCGTCGCACCTCTGCTTCAATGACCGAGGGTGCAGCAAAGAGGCCAGCCCCGGTCTGCCCAAACGTCTTGAGCAACGCGCTGTCTTCAAATTCCCCGACCACCAAGGGGTGAATCCCTTGGGCGTCAAACCATTGATCAAGCGACCGCCGCAACGTCGTGTTGTCGGTGGGAAGCAAGAACGGCGCCCCTTGGAGCGAGCGGGGGAAACCACGGCGATAGGCAGCCGCGACTTGTACCGTGCCGAAGACAGTCACGCCACACTCGCCGAGGAGGTGATTGAAGGCCCGGATTTTGACTGTTGGCGCGATGGGTGTATCGGCCAGCACCAAGTCAAGCTCGTGCACGGCGAGCGCGGCGAGTAACCGGTCCGGCTTGTCTTCCCGGCAGACGACTCGGATAGGCTCAGCCGTCTTAAGCGCCGGCTCGAGGAGCCGGTAAGCGATCAACTTAGGGAGAACATCAGCGACCCCAACGACAAACCGCACCGGCCGACCGAGCGACCGTCCTTTGAGGGTATCTATGAGTTCACGGCCCAACGAGAAAATCTCGTCAGCGTAACGGAATACCATGCGCCCGGTTTCAGTCAACGTCAAATGACGGCCAACCCGGGTGAAGAGCTTCTCGCCCAGGGAGTCCTCGAGCGCGCGGATCTGTGCACTGATGGTGGGCTGGGAAAGATACAACTCTTCGGTGGCGCGGGCAACGCTCCCCAAACGTGCCACCGTCCAAAAGTATAGCAGATGATGGTAGTTCAGCCATTCCATGCAGGGCGGTATACATCATTTTTCTCTATGAATCATCTCGAAATTATCTATTTGTCTATGGATACTGGGAGCCTTATAAAGGAACACAAGGGAGAGATTCAATGAGAACACATCCTGCTGCATCTCGTACACGGATACGGAGGGAATAACCATGTTACGCACGACACTTCTACTTGGCGCCCTGACCGGCATCATCCTCTGGTTTGGGCAGTTTTTGGGTGGCTCCACGGGGCTAGGGATTGCTTTTGCCTTTGCCATCCTCATGAACTTCGGCAGCTACTGGTTCTCGGACAAGATTGTCCTGGCCATGTATGGCGCCCCTCAGGTAAGCGAGGCTGAGGCGCCCATGTTGTACCGCATGGTCCATAATCTCACCTTACGGGCTGGGCTGCCGATGCCCAAGCTCTATATCATTCCGTCTGAGGCGGCCAACGCCTTTGCCACTGGCCGTAACCCTCAGCATGCGGCGGTGGCAGTGACCGAGGGCATCCTACGGCTGATGAATGAGCGGGAACTGACCGGCGTGCTGGCGCATGAGCTGGCGCACGTCAAGAATCGTGACATTCTGATCAGCTCGATCGCTGCGACCCTGGCTGGGGTGATCATGATGATCGCCGACATGGCGCGCTGGGCCGCGATCTTTGGCGGCACGCACCGGGACAACGCGGAGGGCGAAGGGGGAGGGGGTGGCATCCTGGGCCTGATTGTCATGTCGATTCTCGCTCCCATTGCGGCCATGATTATCCAGATGGCGATCTCGCGCACCCGGGAGTTTGCCGCTGACGAGACGGGAGCCCGCACCTCTGGTGACCCCCTCGGCCTGGCTGCGGCGCTGGAGAAACTCGGCTTTGCCGCCCAACAGATTCCCCTAGACGCCTCGCCCCAGACCGCCCATCTCTTCATTGTCAATCCGCTGTCTGGGCGCTCGCTCTTGCGGCTGTTCAGCACCCATCCGCCGCTGGAAGAGCGTATTGCTCGCCTGCGCGCGATGGCTGGGCAGCGGGCATAGGCTGAAGACGATTCGTGTTGGACGTACTTCACTTCATTCAGAGGGGGGGTTCGGAGTCTGAACTATGAAATCAGCAGGTGTTACTGCTCTTCTCTATGGGGTTCTCATAGTTGTGTGAAAGAAAGCGTAGGGCAATGACGGCAACGCTGTGGCCTGGATCGTCTCCGCCGTTTGGCGGCTGGGGGCTGAGCACGTCCTGGGAATAAAGGAGTTTGCATGGCTGTCGAAACGGTAGGAACACCCGGCTTGTGGATCGGCTTCACCGTGTTTGTGTTAGCGATGCTGGCACTCGACCTGGGCGTCTTTCATCGCAAAGCCCACGAAGTCAGCGTGCGGGAGGCGTTCATCTGGAGTGGGGTCTGGATCGGGCTCGCGCTTCTCTTCAATGTAGGGGTCTACAGGTGGTTTGGTCCCGAGCGGGGGTTGGAGTTTCTCACCGGGTATCTCATTGAGAAGGCGCTCGCCGTGGACAACATTTTCGTCTTCGTCGTGCTTTTTTCCTTCTTCGCGGTCCCGGCCATGCTGCAACACCGCGTGCTCTTCTGGGGTATCCTGGGGGCGCTGGTCATGCGGGCACTCTTCATCGTGTTGGGTGCGGCGTTGCTTCAACAGTTCCACTGGGTCATGTATATTTTCGGAGCCTTCCTGATTCTGACCGGCATCAAGCTCCTGGCGCAACAGGACGCTGAGATTCATCCGGAGCGCAATCCACTCTTCCGCCTGTTCACTCGGTGTGTTCCTTCAGTCCCTGACTATCATGGCGGCCGTTTCCTCGTGCGCCAGGCGGGGCGCTGGTATGCTACTCCTCTGCTCCTCGTGCTGGGCGCAGTAGAAGCGACTGATCTCGTCTTCGCGGTTGATTCCATCCCTGCCATCTTTGCCGTCACGTCCGATCCGTTCATTGTCTACACCTCGAACATCTTCGCTATCCTCGGCTTGCGTTCGCTCTATTTTTTGCTCGCCGGGGTCATCGAACAGTTCCACTACCTCAAAGTGGGCCTCGCGTTCGTGTTGCTGTTTGTCGGCACCAAGATGGTGATCGTCGATATTTACAAAATCCCGATTGCCCTATCGCTGGCCGTCGTCGCTGCGTTGATCGGCGGGTCGGTCGTCGTCTCGCTTTTATGGCCACAGCCAAAGGCGAAAGAAATCCCTACTGTGGAAACTCGGGTTGCGTTGGAATGAGCCCAAGACAGTCAAGACGAATTCTATGGAGAAGGAGAGTTAACCTGGGCTGATGAAAATCAGCCATATTTAGGCCAGATTTGCATTGGCGAAGTCCG
>CAZAYE010000553.1:0-3468 GCA_964489255.1 uncultured Enterobacteriaceae bacterium | reverse complement strand
GGCTCCGCGGAATCCAGGAGCCGTGAGCAGGGCATCCCGGATTTCATCCGGGCTACCATAAGGGCTTGTCTCCATCAAAACCAACGTGACAGACTACTAGCCCTCTCGCTCTGGGAGAGGGGAGCCCCTGTTCAGGGTCAGTGTTTCTTGCTGCGCAGCCGCTCTCGTACCCGGCGGTCTGTCTCGCGGGTGGCTTCGGCAAGCTGCTCTTTATGGGCAACGAGACGCGCGAAGAGGTTGGCATCGGAGGTCGCAAGAATCTGCACAGCCAGCAAGCCGGCATTACGGCCGCCATCGATCGCGACGGTTGCGACCGGGACACCGGCAGGCATCTGCACTATTGAGAGTAATGAGTCGAGACCCTTGAGCGCCTTACTTTTAATTGGCACCCCAATCACCGGCAGCGGGGTGTGCGCCGCGATCACACCGGCCAAATGCGCGGCCCCACCAGCACCGGCGATCAGCACTTTCAACCCACGTTCGTGAGCGGTCCTGGCGTAGTCGGTTGTATCCTGTGGAGTACGATGCGCGGAGAAGACGTGCATTTCCCACACGACCCCAAATTCTTCGCACGCCCGCGCAGCCTCTTCCATGATCTCTAAGTCTGAGTCGCTGCCCATAAGAATACCAACTTGGGGGTCCATAATTTTCCTCCAGAAGACCTTCACCTCAACCCTCTCTCGCTTGGCGAGAGGAGGGCAAATCAGACAGCCGGCGTATCACTTCCTCCAGATGCACGCCACGAGAGCCTTTGACCAGGACGAGTTGCGGTCCTGAGTAGTCACGTACAGCTTCCTGAACAAAAGTTGCTGCCGCGTCGGCAGCCGTACAAGTGTGAACTGGGATGCCTGTCGGTACCATCTGTGCCGCGATCAAATGCGCATCTTCGCCGACTGTGATGAGAAGGTCGGGCAGCGGAGTAAGGGTTGCCACGATCTCCCCCAGTTCACGATGGCGGGCTTGGCTCAGCGCCCCTAGTTCCAACATATCGCCCAGCACCAAAATGACGCGTTCGCCCGGTATGCGGATCTGTTGAGTGGTGAGGAGCGCCTGCTGCATCGAAGCAGGGTTCGCGTTGTAACAATCATCCAAAATCGTCAACTGTTGCTCTGGGACATTGATGACCGCCATCCTCCGTGGTGCTCCTTTGGCTGTAGAGAGTGCTGCACACGCAGCATCGAGTGCCAGTCCACATTCGACGGCGACGGCAACCGCCGCCGTCGCTGCCAAGGCGAAATGGCTGCCCAGCAGACGCAATTGGATTGACTGCATACCAACAGGGGTGCGGAGAGTGAAATGTGTCCCTTGGCGGGAGACAACAACGTCTATCATCCGGTAGGGGTTTGTCGCTTTTTCACCAAATGTCACTACTCGACAGCGAGCTAAACGTCTGACTTCTGCTAACAACGCCTCATCATCTCCATTGACTATGGCCACACCGTCGGTGGGCAGAGCAGCGATCAACTCGGTCTCCGCGGCAATCACGCCGGTCAGATCCTTGAGCATTTCGGTGTGCTCCTCAGCGATCGTCGTGATCACGCCCATATGAGGGCGAGCAATTTGGCAGAGCCTCGTTAGTTCTCCCGCTCCACTGGTCCCTAGCTCCAAGATCATGATTTCGACGTCTTCCTCTGCACGCAATAGAGTAAGGGGCAAGCCGATATGATTGTTCAGGTTGCCTTGGGTGGCAAAGGTCTTCTTAGCTGTGGCACACACCTGAGCCGTCAGTTCTTTGGTCGTGGTCTTGCCGTTGCTTCCCGCAATACCGACCACCAAAGCGTTAAGCCGGTTTCTCTGCCAAGCTGCGAGGTCTTGCAGCGCAGCGAGGGGGTTTGGTATGGCGATGCCAGCCGCGCCATCCGGGGGTGTGGATATGGCCGGTGGAGAGAAGAAAAATCCCGCTGCCCCCTTCCGTACGGCTTCAGCTAGGTAGGCGTGGCCGTCTACTTGACTGCCAGGTAGAGGGATAAAGAGTGCGCCTGGAGTGACTGCCCGTGAATCAATCGAGACAGAGGAAAAGACAGCATCCCGGCTGCCACCCACTAGCCGACCACCTGTCGCCGTGCAGACATCGTTAGCCGTAAGTTTCACTAAGGCTTGGCCTCATTGAGAGTGTACATTTGCTTCTATCCCAAGGATGCGGACAAGGCGCTCACACCATTAGGTAGGCAAACTCTATCCAGGCCCCAGCTGTCCCGCAAGATCGGCCAGGTGAGTGAAAAGAAGGTTATGATTGATCCTTCTTCTCCTCCGTGCCACCATGGCAGTATGACCGAGCAAGAACTCCGAGCCAGAGCTATTGTCCACACGCTGCGCGAGTGTGGCTTTACTGCCTATCTGGCTGGCGGCTGTGTGCGAGATAAACTGTTAGAGGTCGAACCGAAAGACTTTGACGTTGCGACCAGCGCCCGAGCGGAAGACGTCCAGAAGTTGTTTTCCCATACGATCCCCGTGGGAGCCCAGTTTGGCGTCGTCTTAGTGATGTGCGAAAGTACCCCTATTGAGGTGGCGACTTTTCGCTCGGACGGCGTCTATCTCGATGGCCGCCACCCGGTAGACGTGCATTTCAGCAACGCTCAAGAAGATGCCCGCAGACGCGACTTCACCATTAATGGGATGTTCTATGACCCGGTCACCGAGCAGGTGATCGACTACGTAGGCGGGAAGCAGGACCTAGCTGCGGGCATTATCCGTGCCATCGGCGACCCATATGCGCGCTTCTCCGAGGATCGGTTGCGTCTGCTACGAGCGGTGCGTCTAGCTGCGCGGCTCGGGTTTGCCATTGAGCCGGAGACTTTTGCGGCTATCAAAGCACTCGCACCTACGATCGTGGATATTGCCTGGGAGCGGATTGGTGATGAAATCATCAAAATTCTCACCGAAACCTGTCCTGAGCTAAGTCGAAGGGCCTGTCCTGAGCCAAGTCGAAGGAGTGGCGCACGGTGGGCGTTTTTATTGCTCTCCGAGACTGGCCTCCTGCGCGCCATTCTCCCGGAGATTGAAGCGATGCGTGGCATCGAGCAATCGCCTGATTTTCATCCTGAGGGTGATGTGTTTGTTCACACCTTGCTCCTGCTCGATAAGCTCGATCGCCCTAGTGAGACACTCGCGCTGGGCGCGCTTTTGCATGACGTTGCCAAACCGCTGTGCCACGCGCGGCAAGGGGAACGCATTACATTTTATGGGCACTGCGAAAAAGGGGCAGAAATGGCAGTTGCTATCTGCCAACGCCTCAGGCGGTCGCGCACGACCTGGGAGCGAGTAGCGTACTTGGTGAAGAACCATCTGCGCTTACTGCATGCTCCGGAGATGCGCCCGGCCACTCTCACGCGTTTTCTCCGGGAGGAGGGGATCGAGGAATTACTGGAATTAGCGCGGGTCGATGCCCTCTCGTCTAGTGGGGACCTGGGTCCCTATGAGTTCTGCCGCCGTAAGCTCGAAGAAGTCGGTCCTGAACAGAGAAAACCC
>CAZAYE010000552.1:0-3473 GCA_964489255.1 uncultured Enterobacteriaceae bacterium | reverse complement strand
CGTAGATATGGAGCGGCTCTTCCACCCCTTTGATCTGTGTTTTGCCTAAGTCTTTGAATGCGAAATAGCCGTCGGTCAGGCGATGAGTGTGGGCGGTGACCAGAATCGCTCCGGGAGGAGCCAATTGCTCCATGCGCGCCGCCAGATTGGTGGAATGGCCCACCGGCACGTAGTCGGTATGCAAGTCGTCTTTGCGAATCGAGCGCACCACCACCTCGCCCGTGTTCACCCCCACCCGCATCAGCAGCGGCGGCCGCCCTTGCGCGCGCAGCCGGTCCCCATAGCGGCGCATCTCCTCTTGCATGCGTAGCGCGGCATACAGCGCCCGCTGGGGATGATCCTCATGGGCAATCGGCGCCCCGAACAGGGCAAAGATGCCATCGCCCAGCGCTTGAGCCACGTAGCCCTCGTAGCGGTGCACGGCCTCCATCATGAGCTGCAGGGCCGGGTCAATGAGCGCCCGCGCCTCCTCGGGGTCAAGGCCTTCGATGAGTGCCGTGGAGCCTTTGAGGTCGGCAAACAAGGCGGTGATGGTTTTGCGCTCCCCGTCGGTCACCCCGCGGGCTTCCATGGCCGCTTGCTCGGCCAAAATACGCTCGGCTAAATGTCTTGGGGTATAGGCCACTGGTTTGGACGCTGGACGCTGGACGCTAGCCTCTCGCCTGTCTTCGCCGTTTTCGCTTTTTGCCCTTTCCCCCTTGCCCTCCTCCCCAATCCACACCAGCACTTCTCCATCTTCGTCTCTCGCCACGCGATCAGCTTTAATGAGTTCCGCCTTCAGGTCTTCGAGGTAGTCATCATCCAGGGCAAACCGGCGCTTCAGCGCCCGATACGCGACACGGCCTTTGCTCTGCAACAGTTGCCGCACCTGCTCGACGACCTCATCAAACGTCATGTTCCCCCCTTAGGCGACTTGCTTGTCGTCCTGCGTTTGTGGCATCGGGTGACAAGCGCAGTAAATGCTTGCAGCAACGCTTGCGTTTCCAAAGCGCTGTGGGCACAACCGACTTAGGTGCTTTCGACAACACGCAAATCCGCTTTCACTGGCAACTCAAATACGTTGTTCCGCAAGAGGCGCGTCGAAAAGAACAGCACCTCCAGATTCTCGATCTCGCCGGTAGTTGGGTTGAGCCGTGCGATTACGTCATCGCCTAGCTCCTCGGTTTCTTGCTCTGTATAAGGCGGCCGGGTGTCGACATATAAAATGTCCGCTTCGCGGTCGTATTTGAAACTCAGCTTCGTTTCCATTCCAGCTCTCCTTCCGCCAGCTTTCTGGCCAGGTAGGCGGTTACTATCCAGCGACGACTAGTTGGGGCGGCATCGGTTACCACGACAACGACGACATGCTTGCCACCACGAATGGAGGCAAACCAACGCGCAAAGAGCCGGGCATTCCCAAATCGTACGCTGCGCCGGACTTGGTCGGGCGCAGCGAGCGTCTCGGCAATACGCTCTCGATGCTCAGGAAGCAAATCTGGATGACGCTCGGCAATATGCCGTTCTCGCTCCTCTGTTAACTCAACCTCGCCCTGCAAATATGGACAGGGAAAACGCGTCATTCCCATTCCTCCGTACACACCAGTTTCACCTTGCGCGGATTGTCCAGATGCATACGCTCTCTTTGCGCTTGCGCTTCTTCAATCTCCAGATACGCTAACCTACTGACTCTTCCCCCCACAACAAACATCTTCAGTTTTCTGCCAGGGTTTCCAACAGTGCCTTGGCCTCTTGCAAGTCTTTGGTGTCAAAGCCTTCGGTGAACCAGTTGTACACCTCTGACAACAGCTTGTGAGCCTCGGCCTTTTTGCCTTGTGATTGCCACAAACGCGCCAAGCTTGTCGTCGCCCGCAACTCCAGCGACTTCGCTTGCTGCTGTCGCGCGATCTCGATGGCTTTCTGAAAATACGCTTCGGCCTCCAATTGCGGATTGCAGAATGCGGATTGCGGATTTTCAACATTGAACATTGAACGTTGAACGTTGAACTGTTGCAGCATCAGCTCGCCTTTTAAGCGATACAGTTCCGCATCATAGTAACAGCCCCCATTGTCATGCGCCCAATCAAGCGCCTCGGCCACCGCTGCCAGCCCTTCCTCTGTTCGTCCTATCTTCCCATGTGCTTCGGCCAGCAGGGCAAGATGGCACGACCGCCACAGATCTGCCCCCGTGGCCCAGAAGGCAATGTCGTTAACCGGCCTCTTTGTGAGTGAGGACAGAAGTCTGCTGCGTGGCCTTTGCACCTGCGGTTCTCTCCACTGGTGTTATCCCACCACGCGCAGGCGGGGTGGGGAGGGGCTCGGGACCGAAGCGCGGGCCTGGGCCCGACTGAGGTTCCGCGGCCCCACCAACGCCTTGAGCGGCCCGGCAACGGTGCGCCGCGGGGGGGCTTTCGTCTGCCGGTGTGGCTTCGCTGGCCGAATGATCTCTTGCCGTAGGGGGGATTCTTGTGTTGTCATGCTGTTGACCCTAGCCAACTCCCGAATTTATTGCAACTTTGGAGCGGTTAACGACATTGGTCCGCGCTGCGCCGAGGGCTTTGCAGGCAAAGTAGCCCTCAATGAGCTTGTAGGTGTGCTCACTCACAATAATCGAGCCTGGAGTCGCTAAGCTCTCCATTCGTGAGGCAAGATTAGTGGAGTGCCCGACGGGCACGTAGTCCGTGTGCAGATCGTCTTTGCGGATGGAGCGCAGTACCACTTCGCCGGTGTTGATTCCGACTCGGATCTGCAGCGGGACGCCTTTCTCCAGCCGGATACGTTCGGCATAGCGGTGCATCGCTTCTTGCATCGATAAGGCGGCATAGAGCGCCCGCTGGGGATGATCTTCATGGGCAATAGGAGCTCCAAACAGGGCAAAGATACCATCACCTAGAGACTGGGCCACATAGCCCTCATAGCGATGCACGGCGTCCATCATCAACCTGAGTGCCGGGTCAATGAGATGGCGGGCGTCTTCGGGATCGAGGTCCCGCGTCAGGGCGGTGAAGCCAGCAAGATCCGCAAAGAGGGCCGTGATCGTTTTGCGTTCCCCATCGGTCACGCCGCGGGCTTCCATGGCGGCTTGCTCGGCCAAGATGCGCTCAGCCAGATGCTTGGGGGTATAGCTCGCAGGGGATTGGGGATTAGGGGTTGAGGGTTGGGAATTTGGAACTTTGAACTCGGAACTTGAAACTTGCCCCGCTAGGGCCGCGCCGCACTCGTTACAGAATCGACTCCTGGGTGGATTTATATGCTGACAAGCAGAGCACGCTGCTTCTAGCTTGGCTCCGCAGGAGTTGCAGAATTTTGCATCCCGAGGATTATCATGCTGACAATTGGGGCAGATCATGCCTCACTCCCCTGAGCTTTCTTTCTCTTTTGTCTTCCGCCGGATTCTTTTTTGATTGCAGCCAGGACCAATCGGCACAGTTCTGCACTAATCCAGATATCATCTCGTTGTTCGATCTGAGCGAAGAGAAGCTCCAATTCTTCGAAAT